>JABWAY010000207.1 GCA_013360825.1 Candidatus Brocadiia bacterium
GTGGCGAGCGGGAGGCGGCCGTGAAGGCGCCCCGGCGAGAGCTCCCAGGGGTGGACCCAGAAGACGGCCGGTTCGCCGGCGGCGTTCAGCGCGGCGACGCGGCGCGCGATGACGCGGTGCGTCAAATTGCGGAGCCCGAGCGAGCCTCCGCCCGGGAGCCACCCGACGATCGTCCGGACCGCCATCGGCGGGAGCTCGGCCACGCCGGCGATCCGGTGGGCGTCGTGCCGCATCCCCCGCGTGCCCAGGAACGGGACCGGATTGAGCGAGGAGTCGTACACGTACCCGCGGCGCGCCAGCGTCTCGAAGTACCACGGCCCGGCACGCCCCGCGCTCCACTTCGGCGACCGGTACCCCCGCGGCCGGACCCCGCACGCCGCATGCAGGGCCTCCTCCGCGCGCGCGAGGTCCTTCCCGAACCCCTCCGGCCCCAGCGCGTCGACGTCGTCGTGCGCATGGCCGTGCGACGCGATTTCGTGCCCGGCCTGCACGATCCCGCGGAGCTCCGACGGAAGCAGATCCGCGACCGTCCCGAGCGTGAACCAGGTCGCCGAAACCCCGCGCTTCCCCAGGATCTCCATCAGAGTGCCGATCCCCGCGCGGATGCCGTCCCGCTGCGCCTCGAGCGGCGGCGCGGCCGGGTCCGGCAGGCTGGACTGGTACCAGCCTTCGAGGTCGACGGTGAACGCGTTGAGGACGGGGGCGGTCATCCCGGACAGGGTAACCCGGAAGCCCGGCGGGACAACAGGCGGCGACGCCCGCGCGCGGTCAGCCCCGCAGCTCGATCCCGAACTGCGCGAACGCCTTCAGCTGGCAGAGGCAGACCGCCCAGCCCTCCGCGTGATGCAGCGCGCTCTCCGTCCCGGCCCGGTCGCGCTTCCACCCCCGCTCCGAAATCCTCACCCGCGTCATCCCGTTCTTCGAGCGGAGGCTCACCGTTACGCGCGTGGCGTCCTTCACCCCGTAGGCGACCCACAGGAACTCGAACGACTTCTCCCACCGCGCCTTCACGACCTGGACGTCCTCGTGGCTCTTTCCCCACCAGAGGCGGACCGTCCCCGGCGCGTCGAGATCCCCGGAGGTCGCGGACGTGAACCAGCGCGACAGCCAGGGACCCTTCGTCAGGAGCTGCCAGACCCTCGCCGCCGGCGCGGCAATCCAGGACTCCGTGGTGAATGCCACCGGCCCGCGCGCTTCCTTCAGGGTGACCGCCGTCTTCATGCGCCGGAGCCTACACCCTCCGGGGCGGCGGATGAAAAGGAATTGGTGGGCGGAGTCGCCCCCGCTACGCTGTCGCCCGCCGGGGGACACCCGCCGTCGATCGGAGGCCGGACATGGGTCACAGAATCGCGCTCCTGACCGAGAAGTTTCCGCCCGCGGGCGGGGGACTTTCCGCGGACAGCGGGCGCATGGTCGCGCTGCTCAAGCGGGGCGGGCACGAGGTCGTCGTGCTCACCCCCTCGGGGGACCTCCCGCCGGGCGAACATCACCAGGAACTCCGCCACGGAATCTCCGTCTTCCGGTTCGGCGTCTTCCGCAATTCCTCGGAGACGCTTCAGGAGTGGTCGGAACTCGCGTCCGTCGCGAGGCGCAAGTTCGGCGTCGAGATCTTCCACGCGTTCCACGCGTCCTACGCCGCCTGGGTTGCCGTCTACGCCGGGCGCTGCAACGGCGTTCCCGCGGTCGTCTCGGTGCGCGGGGCGGACCTGGACAATTCCATCACGGACTCGAAACGCGCGGCACTGGTCATGTGGGCCCTCGAACACGCCGATTCGGTCTGCGCGCCGAGCCACGACCTCGGGCGGCGGGTCTGCGCCGTCGTCGGCGGCGACCGCGCCGTCTACCTCACCCCGCGCTCCGTCGATACCGCCGTCTTCCGCCGCCTCGAGGAGGCCCAGGCGTTCCGGGACGCCAACGGCCTTGCGGCCGCGCGCGTCTTCGGGTTCGCGGGCGAGGCCAAGAAACGCAAGGGTCTCGTCACGATGCTCAAGGCGCTGGCCCTCCTCGGGAAGAACGATCCCGCGGTGCGGCTGCTGCTGGTCGGAGCGCTCAAACGCGAAGACGCCCACCTGATCGCCGGCTGGCGCAAGGCCAACCCGGCCCTGGAAAAATCCGTCCGGATGGTCCCGTGGAAAACCCCCGCGGAACTCGCCTCCTGGTACAACGCGATGGACGCCCTCGTCCTCCCCGCCCAGCGCACCGCCGGGTCCGCTTCCGTCGTCGAAGCGATGGCCTGCGAAACCCCGGTCATCGTCGCCGACGTCCCCGGGCTCCGCGGCGTCGTCCGCGCCGACCAGACCGGCACCGTGATCCCGGGGCGCGACGACGCCGCGCTCGCCGCCGCGCTCGAACGCGTCTTCCGGGACCAGGAGTTCCGGATGAAGACCACGACCGCGGCGCGCGCCTGGGTGGTCGGCGAATGCTCCCCCGACAAGGAGCTCGAATCGCTCCAGCACGCCTACGACCGCGCGCTGGGAAAGGGCGAAAAGGGGAAGACGATCCGTTTCGACGTGGTGCCGGGACAGCGGTGACCGGCCGGGGGCGAGCATGAAGGACTTCGTCGCGCGCTCCGCGCTCGAGGGGGCGCTCCTGCCGGTTCCTGCGCAGCAGCTGGCCGCGTGGGGACATGACCTGGCGCGCCTCGGGCGGCGGTACGGCATGGTGTTCTACCCCGAGCCCGGGCGTCCCCGGCCGATCCATGTCACCGCGCGCCCCTGGCTCGTCACCCCCGCGCAGCGCGCCCTGCTCCAGCAGGTCTTCCTCGCCCTCGACCGCGCCACACGGGCACTTCCCGCCCTCGCCCACGCCCAGCCGGACGTGGCGTGGCTTCTCCCGTCTTCGGTGCCGGAGAAGCGCTGGACGCGGCGGTTTCTCGGGCCTCCGTTCCGCCGGCCGCAGAGTCTTCTCGGCCGAGTGGACTGCGCGTTCGACCTCGGGTCCCCGCGGTGGCGCCGGTCGCTGGTCGTCCTCGAGACGAACATGGTGGGGGTGGGCGCGTCGTACTACAGCTGGGCCGCCAGCCGGATGGTGCACGAGGTGATGGGGCCCTGGCTCCGCCGCGCGTTTCCCCGGCACCGCTTTGCGCCGGATGCCGATGTCCTCGACCTGATCCTGGGACAGATCCGGGATCACGCGGACGCGATCGGGTCGCGGTGCGACGCGGTCTGCCTGGTCGAGGAGACGGTCGCCAGCGGGCCGATGGAATTCCAGCGGATCGCCGAAATCCTGCGCCGCCGGGGGCAGGATGTGGTCGTCGCCGATCCCGGCGAGATCCGGTGGCGCGGGAACCGGCTGTGGGCAGGGGACAAGGCGGTGGACCTGCTCTACCGCGACCCGACTGTGGACAACCTGCTCGACCTGAAGGCCGAGGGGCGGGATCTCCGCGGGATCGAGAGGGCCTTCGCGGAGAACCGCGTGGTGTCGGGGATCGCGGGGGAGTACGACCAGAAGGGCGCGCTGGAGGTGTTCACGGCGGCGCGATGGGCGGGCGCATTCACGCCGGAAGACCGGGCGCTGTTCCGGGAGCACGTCGCGTGGACCCGCGTGGTCCGGGAGATGCGCACGGACGGGCCGGACGGAAGGGTGATCGATCTGCTTCCCTGGCTGGAGCGGGAGCGGGAGCGGCTGGTGCTGAAGCCGAACCGCGACTACGGCGGGCACGGGATCACGTTCGGGAGGGACCTGTCGGAGGCGGAGTGGCGGCGGGCGCTCGGCCGGGCCGTGCGATCCGCCCCGGACTGGGTGGCGCAGACGCTGGCGACGCCGATCGAGGAGGTCTATCCCACGCCGGGGCCGGATCCGCGCTGGGAGTCGCGGGTCACGATCGGCGGCTTCACGGCCACCCCGCGCGGCGTCGCCCTGCTCGCCCGCCTGTCGAAGTCCCGCATCGTCAATATCACGCGCGACGGGGGCGTCGCGGGGGTGCTCGCCGTTTCCTGAACCGAACCCTGGCGGCGCGGCTCCGTTTCAATCCGTCATGTCCTCCCACGTCCACATGCACTCCTGCCGCTGCGGCCGGACCCTCCAGATCCCGGATTTCCTTCGCGGGAAGCCGCTCCACTGCCCCGGGTGCCGACGTCTGCTGAGGTTGGAAGAGACCCGGCGAGGGGAGGGGGCGAGCGCGGTTCCCGCTCTGGGGGGCGGGGACGACGCGGGGATCGAAGCGTTGCTGGAACCGAGTCTTGGGCGCGGCCGTGCGGTGGGGCTGGTCGCCATGATTTGGCTGGCGGCGGGGGTGATTCTGCTCTGGGTCAGCGTGGAGTTGCTGCGGCGCTGGGCAGAGGGGGAGGACGTC
Organism: Candidatus Brocadiia bacterium; assembly: GCA_013360825.1. Classification (GTDB taxonomy): domain Bacteria; phylum Planctomycetota; class MHYJ01; order WSZJ01; family WSZJ01; genus WSZJ01. The sequence goes on from JABWAY010000207.1 coordinate 4,295, forward strand.
CTTGGGCGCGGGATGGCGACGATCTCGACCGGGGAGTGGATTGAGGACATTCTGAAGGCAGGTGAGTAGGCGGTGGTGTTGGGGGCATTTCCGTGCGAATCCTGCCTCACGCGTAAGTTGTTCACATCACGCGACTTGTGGCTCAGTATCGGAAGTATTACAAAGTGACATATTCAGATTGTGGTAAAGTCTTCGCGGCAAATCGTTCAATTTCGCGCAAAGTTTCCATTTATTGTCACTCGTCCTTACATCAGGACAGTTGAGGCGGCTGACTCGAGACGTAAACCGTTTAACAGTAACGACTTAGGAATTCAATCTGCGGCACGGCGCTTGCAATACCCACCTCCGCCCAACACGGACCCGATCGACTACTCGAAAGGAGGGCGTATGAACGGAAAACTGTGCCTCGCAGCCGCCTTGACCGGCGCCGCCGGACTCTTCGGCGGCTACATGATGGCTCACTCCAACCCCATCATGGCCAACCCCTCGACCGCGACCGCCCCCATCATGATGGCGACAGGCCAGAACTCGGCCGGGCAGGAACTGGTCTACGTCCTCAGGTCCGACCCGATTGAGGATGCCTCCCTCATGGTCTATACGACGACGGGGAAGGGCGACCTGGAACTGAAGAGCGTCCGCAGAATCACCTGGGACATGAAGATCTTCTCGATGGGCGGAAACGGAAAGACCCCGGCCGATATCAAGAAGGAGGTCGAACCCAAGTAGCGCCGTAACCTCCTGCCGCATCCGTGCGGCAGTCCACCTCGGGAAGGGCCCGGATGGTCAGCCGGGCCCTTCCTTTTTTTGTGCAGGGTCCGCCCTCCCGACGCTCCGTGGCAGGCGCGGCAATCCCCGGCCCGCTCACGCCTTCAGCGTGTCCCGCCCTTTGAGCACCACCTTCACAAACGACTCCTTCAGGCTCTGGAACCACCCCTCGACCCGGCCCATCTCCACCAGGCCCAGCGATCCCCGCTTCATGCGGATGTACTTCCCGTCGATCGCGTCGAACGGGTCCCCGATGTTCTCGTCCAGGACCTTCCGCGACATCAGCTTCGCCACGGGGTTTCCCGTCGGCATGTTGTGGAGCTCCATCATCATGTCGGTCGTGTACTTCATCGTGCGCCGCACCACGTCCAGATTCAGGTCCTTGTGGTTCACGTCCGTGTTCCCGGAGACGACGGGCTGGATCAGGTTGAAGGCGTCCTGGAAATTCAGCGGTTCCACGCCTTTCAGCGTCACCTGGTTCTGCTGCCGGATCTGGTTGTAGAACCCGGCGACCATGACCACGAAGCGCGTGTACGCCTTGCGGACGTAGCGGTCATGAAAGGCGGCCGCCCCCGCTTCGTCGATCTCGCCGCGCTGCACCGCGCAGATCGTGGCCGCCGACGAGAGGCCGCCGAGCAGGGCGAGGTGTACGCCCGACGAGAAGAGCGGGTCGATGAACGCGGCGGCGTCGCCGGCGAGCCGGAAATGCGGCCCGGAAAAGCTGTCGGCGACGTAGGAGTAATCCGCCCACTCGCAGAGCTCTCCCTGGAAGGTCGCACCCTCCAGCAAGGCCCGGATGTCGGGGCAGAGCGACAGGCCGTGTTCGTAGATCTTCCGGTTGGTCCCGAACTCCTCTTTCCACTTTCGGAAGGTGTCCCGGTGGATCACCACGCCGAGGCTGAGGGTGTCGCCGGCGAGCGGGATCGCCCAGGTCCACCCCGAGCTGTCGGCGAGCGCCTCCATCGAGAACGCCCCTGGGTGGACCTTCCCGTCCCCGTCGGTGTACGGGCGCGCACCGGTCCAGTACCCGCCGATCGCCACGTTGGCGAAGGTCTCCTGGAAATGGCGGTTGCGGAGGTAGCGCTGCGCCATGATGCCGGAGAGCCCGGAGGCGTCGATCAGCTCGTCGAACTCGATCCGTCCGCGGGCGCCGTCCCTGCGCGACCACTGGACGGCGACGGGGCGGGGGCCGTCGAAGAGGATGTCATCGACGGCGGTTTCCTCGTGGACCGTCGCGCCCATTTCGCGCGCGTGGTCGAGGAGGAGCTTATCGAACTCCGAGCGCCGGACCTGCCAGCTGTACTTGTAGAGGGTGTTCTTCGTGAAATCCACATGGCCGGCGGGGGTGCCCTGCTTGACGCGGAAGAACCCGCCGTACTTCTTCACGAACCCGTGGTTTTCGACTTTCTCCCTGAGGCCGGCGAGCTCGAGGATCGGGTGGAGGGCGGTGAGGAGCGACTCCCCGATGTGGTATCTGGGGAAGCGGTCCCGCTCGAGGACGGTGACCTCGATGTTTTCGCGGGCGAGCAGGGTGGCGGCGGTCGACCCCGCGGGGCCTCCGCCGATGACGAGAACCCGGGTGCGCGTCGCAGGGGTGGGAGGCGTCATGGGTGTCCTGTTCAGGAGCGGGGCCGGGTCAGGTCCGGAGAATCCGGGGCATTCGGGCGCGTGCATCGAGCCAGATTCCCGGCGCGGAGGCAAGGGAATCGGAGCGTGCGTCCTCAGGATTCGTCGGTGGCGTTCAGGACGGCGAGCGTGTAGAGCGCGGAGAGGGCGAGGGTCAGGAGGGCGGCGATTCCCCAGAAGACGCTGACGAGGCGGAGGCCGTTGAGGAGCAGGACGGAAACGAGCCCGAGCGTGGTGTAGCCGGCGAGGACGCCGCCGGCGACGGCGTTGTTCCTGCGTCCGAGGAGGAGTTCGTTGAGCGGGAGGAGGGCGACGGGGAGGACGAGGATCGTCACGATCGCGAGGAAGATGCGGAACAGGGCCGAGGTCCCGTCGATGCGCGCCCGGAAACGGTCGATCGAGAGGAATCCGGTGTCGAGAGACGTCTCCGCGCGGCCGTCCGCGAGGGTGTCCCCCGCGGGGCTGCGCACGGCCCCCCACGTGAACGCCACGGTCACGCCCTCGTCCTGCCGCCGGTGCGCGGCGCAGTCCGCCCAGAACGCCGCCTCCACCCCCAGCTGCAACTCCTGCACGCTCATGTGCCG
>JABWAY010000208.1 GCA_013360825.1 Candidatus Brocadiia bacterium
CGGCCGCGCCGTTGCCGAGCGCGGCCTCCACGCATCCGAGCAGGTGAGCCCCCTGCGGCCCCGCGGCCTCCAGGTGGGACTTCGCCTCCTCGAACCGTCCCCCGAACCAGGCCAGCGTCCCCGCGGCGAAACGGACATCCGGGAGTTCCTTCCGGGCCGCGTCTCCCGAGAGCGCCGCGAGGTGGGCCTCGGCCTCCGCACCCCGTCCGTCCCCCGCGAGCAGGACCACGAGGCGTACGCGGGACAGGACATGGTACGGAGACACCTTGGTCGCGCCCTGGTAGGCCACCAGCGCGCGGGACGGCAGGCCGAGCGCCTCGTACAGGAGGCCCAGCTGCGCGTACACCGTTTCGCGCCCGCCCTGCCCGCGCTCCAGGATCGTCCGGTAGGCGCGGATCTCGCCGTCCGGGTCCGACATCCGCGCGAAGGCCGCCGCCAGCTTCGCGACGACCGTTTCCTTCATGCTCAGCCCGACCGAGATCTGGTACTCGCGCGCGGCAAGTTCCCACAGCCCCGCCGCCGCGCACTCGTCCCCCAGCTTCTCATGCTCCAGCGCGTTCGTGCCGGCGGCGATCTCCGCCGCACGCTTCTGCAGCCGCGCCGCGGTGGTCAGCCCCTCCCGGATCTCGATGTAGTCCGGTTTCCGGAAGACCCGGACCTGGCCGTTCTTCAGCTTCAGCCGCACGAGGCCGTCCGGTTCGCGGGCGATGATGGTCCCGATCACCTCACCCGTGGGGGTCACGACCGTGTCGAAGACTTCCTCCGGCGGCGTCGGGAGCAGATCCTCCCCCGCGACCTTTCCCGCGGCCCTCGCGGCGGCGAGCCAGTCGTCCGCCGGAAGATCCGCCGCCGCCGGGACCGCAACCCGCGGCTGCGCCACCCGCGGGTCCGGCGCCGGACGCAGCATCGGAACCGCCCCGGGATTCGCCGGGAAGTCCGGGAGCCCCAGGTCCTCCGCCGGAAGATCCCGTCGATCCATGGCGGGCTTGTAGGGGTCGCCTCCCGGAGGCCAGAGCGAGGCGAAGTCCTGGGGCACCCACCGGGGCTCGGGCACGGGCGCGGCTTCGTAGGTCCCGCGCGCCGACACGCTCACCGGATCCCGGTCCACCGACGGCGCGGTGAGAAAGAGCACCAGCGCCAGCAGCGCCGCCGCCGCGCCCGCCAGCCATTCGCGAGGGAGATTTTTCATCGGCCGAAGATGAACCCCGATTCCCTGTCGTCTTCCTTCGGTTTCACGTCGCTCACCTGAACTCCGCCCAGCGCGATCCGCAGCACCACCTCCGAGGAGTCCGACTTCTCGCGCACCAGCCGCGCCCGCACGACGGCGTACGGGCTGTCCTTCTGCTGAAGGGAATGGAGGAGGCGCGCGAGGGCGTCCGTCGGCCCCGCGACCTCCACGACGACGACGGTCCGGCGCACCGGCCCGGCGTCCGCCATGTCGGGACTGAAGAAGTCACCGGCCTCGACGGGCGACTGGATCAGCTCGATCCGCTGCACCCCCGCATCCACGATGCGCGGGACGATCCGGCGCGCGAGTTCCAGCGCCGGCAGCAGCCCGGGGACGTCCTCGCTCCCGGGGCTCGCGGGAAATCCGGGGCGCTCGGGAACCACGACGTTCTTCTCCGACGCCACCTTCGACAGCATGTTGGTCAGGGCGTTCAGCTGCTCCCCGTACACGACCACCGGGTCGGACCCCGCCGCCGCCGCGGGAGGATTGTACAGCCGCTCCAGCTCGGCAACCCGGGCCCTCAGCGCCTCGACCTCCCCCTCCAGCTGCCGGCGCGCGCCCGCCGAAAGCGCGCCGCCTTCCGAGGACTTCACCGCCGCGCGCAGCCGGTCGGCCCCCGCCAGCGCGTCCGAAGCCGCGCCGCGCGCCGGGATCGCCACGCCGAACAGCAGCACCAGCGCGACCAGGATCATGGATCCCGTCACGATCGCGAACACCCGGTGGGCGGCGAAGTATTCCTTCATTGCAGCTCCAGCTCAAATTCGAAGAAGCTCGTCCCCTCCTGCTTGTCATACTTGCGGCTCGTCACCGCAAGCCCCAGCGGATGCTTCTTCAGCGCCGCCATGTACTCCGGCAGGCTCCCCTTCCCCTCCTCCGGATCCTGCGCGAGCCCCCGCAGTCGGACCCGGTACCCCCTGGGAAGCGTCTCATCCTGGCCCGCTGGGGTCATGTCGACACTCGTGAGCCAGATGCCGTCGGGCTTGGTCTCGCGCGCGGCGCTCAGCGCCCGCACCATGAACCCGCCCGCCTCGGCCTCCCGGCAGAGCGTCTCGATCTTCCGGCGGAGCGCGTCCCTCTCCTCCAGCAGCTCCGCGCCGCGGGTCGCATTCGCATCCAGGTCCCGCTTCGCCGCCGCAACCGCCTCCTGCCGGCCCTTCGCATCGCCCTTCGCTCCCATGGCCGCGACCGCCTGCCAGCTGCAGGCCAGGAGCAGGAGGGCCGCGCCCGCGATCGCCACGGCGCCGCGGCGGGTGAAGGCGCGGCGGTCGCGCATCTGCTGCGGGAGAAACGACAGGCGGGTCGCGGGTTTCCCCGAGGCCATCAGCGCCAGCCCGGCCGCGACCGCCATTTCGCTCGGCGCCTCGAAAAACCCCTTGGGGAGGTTGGCGCCGGCGAGTTCCCACCCTGCGAAGGGGTCGAAGGGTGCGACGGGGATTTTCAGCATGTCCTCGATGAACCGGGGGAATCCCGCGAGGCGGGCGCCCCCGCCGGAGAGGTAGATGCGGGAAACGGGGAGGGGACGCTTGGTCTGCGTCCGGGCGAAGCCGATGGAACTGGAGAGCATGGTGGCGATCTGGCCGCAGGCGTTGAGAAGCGCCTGGCGGACGCCGTCGGCCCTGGGATCGGAGTCTCTTCCCCGCGTCAGGTCGCGGACGGCGACCTTTTCCTTTTCGGCCTCGGCGGGGGGGATGCGGAGGGTGGAGGCGATGGCGTCGGTGAGGGTCTTTCCGCCGCCGTTGATGTTGCGGGCGAACGAGAGCCTTCGGTCCTCGACGATGATGACGTCGATGTTTTCGGCGCCGATGTCCGCGAGGAGGACGCACTCGCCCTCGCGGCAGTCCTGGGACTGGAGGAAGACCTCGTAGAGGGCGAGCGAGTTGGGGACGACGTCCTGCACCTGGACGCGGCATTCCTGGAGGAAGGCGACGCGGGCGTCGGCGTATTCGGTGCGGATGAGGCCGACGAGGAGGGGGAGTTCGGCCGCGCCCGGCTCCGCGGAGAGGACGGCGCGGTCGCAGTAGACGGCCCCGGTTTTTCCCCTCACCTGCTGCATCTCGAAGTTCACGAGGCTTTCGAGCGCGGCGGGCGGAACGTTGGGGACCTGGGAGAACCGCAGGTTGACGTCGCGGCCCGTCGCGCCGGCGAAGACGGTGCCGGCGCCTTCTCCCGCCCGCGCCAGGATTGTCATGAGCGCGCGCTGCTGTGCGGCGCGGTCGTCCCCGCCGGTCTCGCCGGTCTGCCAGCGGATCCTGCCGCCGCCGACCACGCGCACGGTGCCGCCGCGCCGCTCGACCTCGAGGGCCTTGACGGAGGAGGCGCCGATGTCGATTCCGAGGCCCATCAGCGGTCCTTTTCCTGCGCATCGATGCGCTGCAGGAGGATCTCGGCTTTCGCGGCGGCGTCCTGGTGGGTCGTGCGATCCATCACGGCCTCGCAGAACGCGCGGGCAAGCGCGAGGCGTCCCTCGTTCAGGTAGGCCTCCGCGAGCTGGAGCAGGCGGCCGACCTCGCCTCCGGCGGCCTCCGCCGCGATCTGGGCGCGGAGGGCCTCGACGGCTTCCCGTTCCGCCATCGCCTGGTGGGCGTACTCCGTCCCTTCGAATTCGCGCTCGACCGTCAGGTACTCCTGCGCCGCCTCGTCGCACCCTGCGAGACGGCCGCTGAACTCCGCGTCCGCGCGGCGGGCCCGCGCCCGGCGCAGGGCGGCGTCCGCGACTCCCCTCAGAACATCGGCCCGTTCCTGCGCGGCGAGCCCGAGTTCGGTCTTGGCGTGGGTGGAGGCGACGGTCTCGTACAGGCCCAGGGCCTTCCCGAACTGCCGGGACGACTCGGCCTTCGACGCCTCCTCGAGCCCCGCCTGCGGGCGGACGGCCGACCCCTCGGGCTGGAACGCGATCTCGAACGCCTCCGCCGGGAATGCGATCACCGTCTTTCCATCCACGACGGACACCGTCGCCTCGGGTCGCAGTTCGAGGACGATCCGCCCGGCGCCGCGCCCGATCACCACCCGCGGCGTCCGGACACGGTCGATCACCGGGCGCCCGTCGGACTCGGTGTCCGACGTCCCCAGGACCAGGCGGGCCCCCGCGCCCTTGACGGCGAAGCGCAGCACGAACCCTTCCCCCTCCGCGTCCCGCTCCTCCGTCACCGACGTCACCCCGACTCCCTCGGGGTTGGGGAGATCGTAGTCCGCCCCGGCCGCGCTCCGGCGCGCCCGCACGGCGCAGGTCGCGTCCGCGCCGTCCAGGCCGACGGCCGCTGGGATCCAGGACGTGTCGCGCGTGGTGAAATAAAAGATTCCGGGCGCCTCGAAGACCGCCTTCACGGCCCGCCCGGCCACGGGCGGCCGGTCCGCCAGCGCACCCTCGGAGAAGTCGATGTCGTCGAACACCGCTCGCCCCATGTCGCCGGAGACGGTGCAGGCGAGCTGCGCCTCCACGGCGCCCTCCGGGACCGCCCACGTCCCCCCGACGTCCCCTTCCTCCGCGGTGAGCCCGGTCCCGCTCCAGGCGAACGGCGTCTCCGTTCCGGCGCGCAGCCATCCGACGCGCAGGCCGGCCGCGCCGCCGCTGGGGCGCAGCCACCCGGTCAGGCGGTAGGCCTTCTTCTCCTCGACCGGCACCCGAGGCCCCCAGGCCTCCGCCAGCCCGCGCTCCCCGGGCTTCCGGGCGACCTCCATCCCACCGCCCTCGCGGCCCGGCGCCGCCACCAGGGCCGTGGGCGAAGCGGGAGCGCCTTTCCAGTCCGCGGACAGGTCCTTGCCCGGGGGGTAGTCGAACGATTTCCAGGACTCCGTCGTCGCGACCGGCTTCGGCTTGCTCCGGTTCCTGAGCACCAGACCGGTGACGACCCCGGCGACCGCGAGGAAGGCGACCCCCGCGGCGATCGCGGGGCCCGCGCCGCTGCTCCTCCGCCCCCAGCCGACCACGTCCCCCGCAACCGAGGGCTTCATCGCCGCACCGAGATTCTCCGCCGTCTCCGAGCCCTCCGCACGCAGCCGCTTCGTCTCCGGCGCGTCGCTCCGCTTCTCCCCCGGCTTACCGGCCGCCACCTCGAGCTTGATGCCGTCGGGCTCGACGATCAGCCGGATCCGGCAGATCCCGACGTCCACCTGGTCGCCCGCCTTCAGCTCCCGCTCCTTGACCGGCTCGCCGTTGACCAGCGTCCCGTTCCGGCTGCCGAGGTCCCGGACGGTCACCGAACGGTTCACGCGGCGCAGCTCGCAGTGGACCCGCGACAGCGACGAGTCCATGATCGCGATCCCGTTCTGCGAAGAGCGCCCGACGGTGAGCGGGTCCGGACCGAGCGGTATGACCTGCGGATCGTCACCCAGCTTGAGCGTCAGAGACGTCATGTCGGGGAGGGCTCCGCGGGGTGGGGTGGGAGGGGTCGCGACAGGGGACCCGGGGATTCTAGCGGCGCGCACCGGACGCCGTCAAATGTGCCCGGAGACGCGGTGTCGGGGGTGCGCCCGCCGCGCTCCCGGTTTCATCGGTCCGCGCGGCTCCGCGGCGCGTTAGACTGTGGAGAGAGGGCGCGCGGAAGCCGGCGGCCCGGGCCGGACCGCCCAAAGCCACGGCCCGAAAATCGCCATGGTCCGGCACGACACCGGCCGGCTCCCGCACGCTCTCGCTCGTGTTCACATCCGGGTCTACGCCGGCCGGCCCGGTTTCCTCCCTCAATTCAGCGAAAGGTCGCCCCCCGCGCCCATGCGCCGGTTCCTCCCCATCGCCACCCTCGCCCTCCTCCCCTTCATTCCGGCCTGGGCCGGACCGGACTGCGCCGACCTCGTCCGGCGGCTCGGCTCGGAGAGCTGGCAGGAGCGGGAAGCGGCGCAGGTCGCGCTCATTGACGCGGGTGAGGAGGCCCTGGCGGCGCTGGAGGAGGCCCAGCACTCCACGGACGCGGAGGTCCGCGTGCGCGCCCGCGAGGCCATTCAGGCCATCCGGTCGGGTCTCTCGGGTCGGGCCTATGCCGAATTCGGCAACATCGCCCGGTCCTACCCGGAGCTCGAGCCGGATCAGCGCAGGGCGCTGATCCGCCGTCTCCAGGAGCGCCTGGAAAGCCCCGACCTGGCCCGTCCCCTCGCCCGCCTGGCGACGCTCGAAACCGAGGAGGGGCTCCGGAGCGAGCTGATCGACGGCGCGCTCCGGGCGGACGCGGAGATCGCGGCGGGTGAGTTCCGCGCGCGCCTCAAGGAGAAACGCGACGACCTCCTGCTCGTGGGACTGGTCTCCTGGTACCACCGCGCCGGCCGGGTGAACGACGCCCTCGCGCTGCTCGACGAACACCCCGGCCTGGTGAACCTCCCCCTCCCCCTGGCGCGCGGAATCGCCGCAATCCATGCGGGCAACCGCGACTGGCGGCGCGCGGCGGAGACCTTCGGCATCCTCGCCGCCCGGTCGCCGTGGGCCGACGAGGGAGACGCCGCGGGACTCCGGATCGCCTGGCTCCACCTCGCCGGAGACACCCCGGCCGCAGAGGCCGGAATCGCACTCGCCCTCAAGGCCGACGCGGGGGTCCGCGACACGGCCCTTGCCCACGCCCTCTCCACCCTCCGCTCCGAGGGACGCCGCCGCGAGGCGATGGACATCGTCGCCGCGGGACAGGCCGCCGCGGCGGGCGGACAGTTCATGACGCAGGCCGGAACGCTGCTCTTCTCGGAAGGACGCGACGCGGAAGCGCTCCTCCTGTTCCGACGCGCCATCCTCGGCGCGCAGGACGATGCGTCGAAGGAAATGCTCATGGAGGACGCCCGGCAGGCCACCGAAGGGCGCTCCACGGCGGGGGTGATCGACCCGGCCTTTCTGAAGGAACTGCAGGCCCCGTCCGCGGGCGCGGCGCGCCACGCGGCGGCGGCGGAGATCCTTTCCGGAAGCGGGATCGTCGGCGCGGCGGCGACGGAGTGGAAGCGCGCGGCGACGCTGCAGACGCTGTTTAATATCATTCCGACTTTTGCCGGTGTGCAGCCGCTTGACACGATGAGCCGGCTTCTGGCAGAAGCCG
>JABWAY010000209.1 GCA_013360825.1 Candidatus Brocadiia bacterium
GAGTCTCGGCCGCGCCGCGCGGCGGTAACGCGCGGACCCCGCCTGCATCCCACCCGGGCGCTCCCGCCCCGGGCGCGCTACACTGGACGCCCGATGCCCCGCGAACCCGGAAAAGAAGACGTCCTCATCGGCCGGCTGGCGCTGTCGGGGGGAAAAATCACCCGCGACCGGCTGGACGAGTGCATCCACGTGTTCGAGGCGTCGGAGGCGCCGGACACGCTGGGCGAGGTGTTCCTCCAGCGCGGGTACCTGACGGTCGAAGAGCTGAGGACGCTGAAGGACCTCGCGAGCCGCGACCTCTCCGGGCCGCAGGCGATCTCGCAGTCCGGGACGCAGACCGCCCCCGGGGGAGACGGTTCGGCGTTCGCCGAGGCCGCCCTCTTCGGCCGCCTGGCGCTGTCCCAGAACCTCATCTCGCCGGAACAGCTCTTCGAGTGCCTGGACGAGCAGCTCCGGATGGAGAAGGACGGTCGGAGCGTCCAGATCGGCGAACTGATGGTCGGGCACGGGTACCTGAAGCTGGACGACGTGGCGCGGCTCCTGCGCCTGCAGAAGAAGTCGGTGCTGCAGTGCCCGAACTGCGAGGCGCTGTTCACGATGACGGAGGAGGCGGCCGCGGCGGCGCCGGCGTGCCAGCACTGCGGCGCCCCGCTCTCCCCCGTGATCCGCCTGGTCACGGCGGCGGCGGCGACGACGGCGGCGACGGGGCAGGTGCAGGACGCGCTGATCGGCCGCATCTTCAGCGGCTGCCAGATCCTCGAACGCGTCGGCCGCGGCGGGATGGGGACGGTCTACAAGGGACGGCACCTGGCGCTCAACAAGCTGATGGCGATCAAGATCCTCGCCATTTCGATCAACGATCCCGAGATGATCGAGCGGTTCGTGCGCGAGGCCCGCGCCTGCGCGCGGCTGGAGCATCCGAACATCATCCAGGTGCACAACGTCGGCCGGAAATTCGGGCACACCTTCATCCTGATGCAGTACATCGACGGGCACACGCTGGGGCAGATCCTCGACGCGGGGAAAAAGGTCAGCGTGGGGCAGGCGATCAAGATCGTGCGGGAAGTCGCGCGCGGCCTCGGCTACGCGCACCGCCAGGGAATCGTCCACCGCGACGTCAAGCCGGACAACGTCTTCATCACCAGCGAGGGGGAGGTCAAGGTCGGGGACTTCGGGCTCGCGCTGGAGACGAAGTCGTGGCACAAGACGGACACAATCCAGGGAACCCCGTTCTACATGCCGCCGGAACAGTGGCGCGGGGAGCCGCAGGACGGCCGGAGCGACATCTACGCGCTGGGGATCACCTTCTATGCCCTCGTGACGGGGCAGAAACCGTTCGAGGGCGAATCCGCGATGCTCCTCATGGAACAGCATATGCACGATCGCCCCCGCCCGCCGGCGGCGGTGAACCCGGACGTTCCGCGGGGCGTGTCCGCGGTGATCATGAAGATGATCTCCAAGAAGCCCGCGGACCGCTACCAGGACTGCGAACACCTCCTCCAGGACCTCGAGCGGATTGCCCAGGGCCGCGAGCCGGAAGCCCCGCCCGACGTCTCCGATCTCCGCGTCTGCTCGTTCTGCCAGAACCAGAACCGTCCGGATGCGCGGAAATGCGCCGTCTGCGGCGAATACCTCGCGACGACACGGACCCTCCTGATGGAGGACGAATTCCCCTGCCCCGCCTGCGGCGAGATCGCCTCCCGCACCCGCCGCTCCTGCGACGGCTGCGGCCAGCTCTTCTGCAAGACCTGCCGCCTCGTCGCCGCCGTCAAGGGGACGGACTACTGCGCCGAGCACCAGGCGCCGCCCCCCCAGTTCGCGCACCGGCGGGTCCGCCGGCCCTGATCGCGCTCCCCACGGACCGCCCCGGACGCTAGAATCGACCTCCTTCTCGGGGCGTAGCGCAGCATGGCTAGCGCGCCACGCTTGGGACGTGGAGGTCGCCGGTTCGAATCCGGCCGCCCCGATGCGACAGGCAGGTGCGGTCCGGGCGCGGGTCGGGGGTCTCTCCCCCGTCGCCCCGGCCGACCCGCGACCCGCAGGGAGGCCGGATGGGCATCAAACAGAACGTGATGGACGGCATGAAGGCCGCGATGAAGGCGCACGACCAGTTCCGCCTTGACGCGCTCCGCATGCTCAAGGCCGCGATCATGCAGAAGGAGGTCGCGACCGGGGCGCAGAGGGACCTGTCCGAGGAAGAGACGATGGCGGTCGTCCAGTCGCTGGCGAAGCAGCGCCGCGATTCCGCGGACCAGTATGTGAAGGCCGGCCGGCAGGATCTGGCCGACCTCGAGCTCCGCGAGCTCAAAATCGCCGAGGAATTCCTCCCCGCGGCCGCCTCCGAGGCCGAGATCGCCGCGGCCGTCGACGCCGCCGTCGCCGCCACGGGCGCTTCCGGACCGAAGGACATGGGGAAGGTCATGAAGGCCGTGAAGGAACTCCTCGCGGGAAAGCCGGCGGACGGCGCCGCGCTGAGCGCGCGGGTGAAGGCGCGGCTGGGATGAGGCGAGCGGGCAGGCCGGTCCCGGGGCACGCCGGGGAAGAATCGCACCGCAAATCAGGGAAGAACTGCGGCGGTCGCCCCGTTACAGTTCCGGACGACAACCTGTGCCCGGACCACGGGCCCACGCGCGCCGGCGCCTTCCGGCACATTCCGGGAGTTTCCATGCGCAAGGTCCTCTGGCCGGCCGCCGCCCTGCTCCTTCTCGCCCGCGCCGCCACGGCAGACGGGATCGACTGGATCGACAACGACTACGACAAGGCCGTCGCGAAGGCGAAGGAGACCGGGAAACTCGTGCAGATGAACTGGCACGCGGAGTGGTGCCACTTCTGCCACAAGCTCGCCGACGAGACCTTTGTGAACGAAGAGGTCATCGCCTTCTCGAACGGGAACTTCGTGAACCTCCGGATGGACAAGGACAAGTTCGAGCAGATCGCGGACAAGTTCAATGTCGGCGGCATCCCCGATACGCTGTTCGTGACCGGCGACGGCCGCGTCATTTCACGGATCCTGGGGTTCATGCCGGCGGACGCCTGGCTCGCGGAGGTGAAGCAGATCCCGGACCGGCACAAGCGCCTGCTGGAGGTCGAGGCGCTGGTGGCGAAGGACGACAAGAACGGCGCGACACGGCTGGAGCTGGGGATGCTGCTCAAAGGCACGGGAGACCGGGCCGGGGCGGAAAAGCAGTTCCGGGCGGTCCTGGAGCTGGACAAGGACAACGCCAGGGGGCAGGCGACGGAGGCCTGGTGGGCGATCGCCGACATGGAGCTGAATGCCGAGGAGCCGGACGTCGCGAAGGCCAAGGACGCGATGGAGAAGATCAGGGGGCTGGACGCGAAGAACGAGAAGGGCCGGACGGACGATGCGGCGTGCGGGCTCGCCATGCTGCTGATGGACCAGGACCCGGTGGCGGCGCGCGAGGCGTTCGGGAAGGTGATCGCGGACTTCCCGAAGACGAACGGCACGGCGCAGGCGATGTTCATGATCGCCGCGCTGAAGGCGAACGTGGACGGCGACCTGGATGCGGCCGAGGCGGGGATGAAGGCGCTGGCGGAGGAATTCCCCGAGGACGACTGGGGCAAGAGGGCCAAGGACGCGGTCGAGCAGATCGCGAAGATGCGCGGGGCCGGCAAAGCAGAGAAGGAGTAAGCCGATGAGACAGATGATCCGGGCCGGACTGGTCCTCCTGTTCGCGGCGGCGGTCGCGCACGCGGACGGGAAGGTCGAGTGGATGACGGACCACGACGCGGCGCTCAAGAAGGCGAAGGAGAGCGGAAAGCTCCTCCACGTCCACTTCCAGGCGGAGTGGTGCGGTCCGTGCAAGGTGATGGAGAAGGAGACGTTCGGCGACGCGGAGACGGCGGCCTTCCTGAACGAGACGTTCGTGAACGTCCTGATCGACACGGACAAGGACGGCGCCACCGCGGAAAAGTACGGCGTCGGCGGGATCCCGGACTCGAGGCTGGTCGACGTCTCGGGCGCTTCGGGAAACGAGGTGCTCCGGATCGTCGGACACCGGCGCGACTTCCTGAGCCGGATGCGGGCGGTCGGCGAGGTGGCCGGGCTCGAGAAGGAGCTGGCGGCGAAGCCGGATGACGTCGCGCTGATCCTCAAGGCGTCGGAGGTCTACGGCCGGATCGGGCGGCACGTGGACGCCATCGGCGTGCTGGAGCGCGGACTGGAACTCGACGCCGCGACCCCTTCCGGTAAGAAGATCCACCTGCTCTACCGCCTCGGGCTCTCCCTGTCGGCGCTGGACCAGGTCGAACGGAGCGAGATGGCGTGGCAGCAGGCGGCGCGGGAAGACAAGGACAACAAGTCGGGACTGATCGACGACATGCAGATGGCGCGCTGCGAGAAGCAGATCGGGGACGAGGACTACCTCGCCGCCGAGCGCTCGCTTCAGGTGTTCATCGAGCGGTACCCGGACAGCGACCGGATCGCCCGGGCGAAGTACCTCTACGGCGTCTCGCAGTTCTTCGGCGGACGGAACGAGGAGGCGATCTCGACCTTCCAGGACGTCGTCCGCTCCTACCCCGGGACGGACGAGGCGGAAGACGCCGCCCGGTCGCTCAAGCTGGCTGAGAAGAAGAGCAAGGGGAAGAAATAGGCCGATCTGCGGGCCCGGCAGAGATGCCGGGCCCGTTCTGTTTCCGGAGGACGGGATGAAGGCGGCGGTCTTCCTGGACCGGGACGGCGTCCTCTGCGAGGACCGCGCCGACTATGTCCGGTCGTGGGCGGACTGGCGCTGGGTGCCGGGCGCGCTCGAGGGGGCGGCGGCGATCGCGCGGGCGGGGCGGCCGCTGGTCGTGATCACGAATCAGGCGTGCATCGGGAAGGGGCTGGTGCCGCGCGCGGTGGTGGACGGGATCCACCGCCGGATGGGAGACGACCTGGCCGCCGCGGGAGCTCCGCTCGCCGGCGTCTACGTCTGCCCGCACGCCCCGGACGACGGGTGCGACTGCCGGAAACCCCGCCCGGGGATGCTGCTGGCCGCGGCGCGGGATCTCGACCTCGACCTGGCGGCCTCCACCTTCGTCGGCGACAACCTCCGCGACGGAGAGGCCGCCGCCGCCGCCGGCACGCGTTTCGTCCTCACCCTGACCGGCCAGGGTCCGCGGTGGCTGGAGGAGGCGCGGCGCCGGGGGGCTCCCCCGCGGACGGCCCCGGATCTCCGGGCGGCGGCGGAGCTGATCCTCCGGGGGTGACGGTTCCCGGCCTCAGCCCCGCGGCCCCCAGCGCCGCCACCACCGTGTCACGGTTTCCGGAGAACCGCAGAAACTGCCCCCGGAACGGATCGAGGGGGGACGGCGCCTCGAAGGGGGACAGGTGCACGCCGACCCGGTGGGCGTAGTAGCGGCGGAACCGCGACCAGGGGTGGGCGGTGCGCAGCCCGCAGAACGCGATCGAGACCCCGTCGGGGCCGATCGCGATCCGGGACGGAAGGATCCACCGCGCCAGCGTGAGCAGGAGCAGCGGCGTCGCCAGCCATCCGAGCTCGCCGAAGACGAGCACGAACAGCCCGCAGATCGCCGCGAGAAACAGGAGCTTCAGGATCGACCCGGGCCACTCCTCGCGGAGCGGCCAGCTCGTCCAGCGGATCACGGGGACGGGTTCCGGCATCCGCGCCCGTCAGGCCCGCGCGACGCAGTCGATCTCGACGGCGGCGTCCTTCGGGAGGCGGGCGGCCTGGACCGTGGCCCGGGCCGGAGGGTCCTGGGCAAAATACTCCGCGTACGCGGCGTTCATCGCCGCGAAGTCGCCCATGTCCCGGAGATACACCGTCGTCTTCACCACCCGGTCCAGCCCGCTCCCGCTCGCGATCAGCACCGCGTTCAGGTTGTCCAGCACGCGCCGCGTCTGCGCGGCCACATCCCCCGCCACCATCGCCCCGCTCGCCGGATCGAGCGGAATCTGCCCGCTGCACCAGACCCACCCGTCCAGCACCACCGCCTGCGAGTACGGCCCGATCGCCTTCGGCGCCCCGTCCGTCGCCACGATCCGCTTCATGCTCCCCCTCCCGATTTCAGTTTCTCGTCCGCCAGCACGCACGCGAGGCAGGCCTCCACGATCGGCACCGCGCGCGGGACGACGCACGGATCGTGCCGCCCCCGCACCTCGATCGTCGCGGGCCGGAGCGCCCTGAGATCGACCGTGTCCTGCGGCCGCGCGATCGAGGACGTCGGCTTGAACGCGACCCGCACGACCAGCGGCATCCCGGTCGAAATCCCCCCGAGTATCCCCCCCGCATGGTTCGTCCGCGTCGTGATCCTCCCTGCCCCGTCCACCTGGAAGGCGTCGTTGTGTTCGCTCCCGCGCATCCCCGCCGCACGGAACCCCGCGCCGAATTCCACGCCGCGCGCCGCCGGGATGGCGAGAAGCGCCGCGGCGAGGGCGGACTCGAGGCCGCCGGCCCCGGGTCCTCCCCACCCTGCGGGGAGCCCGACCGCGCGGGCCTCGACGATTCCGCCGACGGAGTCGCCGTCGCTCCGGGCGCGCTGGATCGCGTGCTCCATGAGAGCCGCGCTGGCGGGGTCGGCGCACCGGGTCGGGTGCAGATCCGCGCCCGCGAGCTGTTCGAAGGGAATCTCCTGGGGCACGCCGATTCCGCCGATCGCCGTGACGTGGGCGGCGATCCGGATGGGGCCGAGAATCTGGCGCGCGATCGCGCCGGCGGCGACCAGGGGGGCGGTCGTGCGGGCGGAGAACGCCCCTCCCCCGCGGTGGTCACGCGCCTCGCCCCACTTCGCCCACGCCCCGAAATCCGCGTGACCCGGCCGCGCGAGGTCGCGGATCGCATCGTAGGGGCGCGTGTCGACGTCGGTGTTCCGGATGAAGACGGTGACGGGGGCGCCGGTCGCGACGCCGTCCCGCAGGCCGGACAGGAACTCCGGTTCGTCGGGTTCCTGGCGCTGGGTGGTGAGTTTCGACTGCCCGGGGCGGCGGCGCGCCAGCTGGGCGCGCATCGACGCCAGGTCGACCGCGAGTCCGGCGGGGACGCCGTCGATCACCGCGCCGACACCGGGACCGTGGCTTTCCCCGAAAAGCGTGACGCGGAAGACGGTGCCGGAGGCGTTCATGCGCGGGGATTGTCGCAGATGGGAGGGGGGGCGCAAGGGGAACGCCGTGCGCCCCTGCGGCGCCGTCACGAAGGCCGTCTTGTAATCGGGCGCGGGGCCCCCATGAAGGGCGATCACGAGGCCGGGGGGTTTGTCCTTCCCGGGCTTGTACC
>JABWAY010000210.1 GCA_013360825.1 Candidatus Brocadiia bacterium
GCGGGCTTTCCGGCCGCCAGCGCACCGCCGTGCCCCCGCCATCCCGGGAACCCCGCCGCCGCCTCCTGCGGCCGCTGCGGCGACTTCCTGTGCTCCGTCTGCGTCACCGCCGTCGACGGGCTCCTCATCTGCGTCCCGTGCTTCGTCCGCAAGCGCGACCGCGGGGAACTCGTCTCCTCCCGGACAGGGTTCCAGATGCCGACGATGAGCATCGCCCTGGGGATCTGCGCCATGCTCGGGAGCTGGACGATCTGCTTCGGCGTCGTCCTCGGCCCCGCCGCGATCGTCACCGGCATCATGGCCCTCCGTGAA
Source organism: Candidatus Brocadiia bacterium (assembly GCA_013360825.1). Lineage (GTDB taxonomy): Bacteria > Planctomycetota > MHYJ01 > WSZJ01 > WSZJ01 > WSZJ01. The sequence continues at coordinate 313 of JABWAY010000210.1, forward strand.
ATCCGGCGCAGGCCCGCCCTTCCCGGCGAAACCGCCGCCCTCGGCGGCATCGTCACCGGCGCGATCGGCGTGGCCGAACTGGCCGCAGTCTGGCTCTGGGCGGCGCTGAGGCGCTGACCCGGGGGCACGGAGGAATCCGGCGCCCCGCCGCTTGACGTCCCCGGCGCCCCGGTCGAGAGTGGCCGCATGGAACTCGACCACATCCTGATCACCGGCGCGCGGCAGCACAATCTCAAGTCGATCGACGTCTCGATCCCGAAGAAAAAACTCGTCGTCGTCACCGGCGTCTCGGGGTCCGGGAAATCCTCCCTCGCGTTCGACACCCTCTACGCCGAAGGACAGCGCCGGTACGTCGAGTCCCTCTCCTCCTACGCCCGCCAGTTCCTCGGCCAGATGGAAAAACCGCTCTACGACCACATCCGCGGCATCGCCCCCACCATCTCCGTCGAACAGAAGGCCGCTTCCCGCAACCCCCGTTCCACCGTCGGCACGGTCACCGAAGTCCACGACTACCTCCGCGTCCTTTTCGCCCGCGCCGGGGAACTCTCCTGCTGGAAATGCTCCCGCCCGGTCCGCCCCCAGTCGTCCCAGCAGATCGTCGATGAGATCCTCCGCCTCCCGCAGGGAACCCGCGCCGTCGTCCTCGCCCCGATGGCCGAGAACCGGAAAGGCACGCACGCGGAGGCGTTCGCCGAGGCGAAGCGGAACGGGTTCGAGCGGGTCCGCGTGAACGGCGAGGTCCTCGACCTGGGGGAGAAAATCGACCTCGACAAGAAACGGAAGCACACGATCCAGATCGTCGTCGACCGCATCACCGTGAACCCCGCTTCCCGCGGCCGGCTCTCGGAGAGCGTGGAGACGGCGCTGAAGTTCGGGAAGGGGAGCCTGATTCTTGCGGTGGACGGAAAACCGGACGCGCTGCTGAGCGAGCACCGGTCGTGCACGCACTGCGGGCTGTCGTTTCCGGAGCTGACGCCGCAGTTCTTCTCGTTCAACTCGCCGCAGGGGATGTGCGCGGACTGCAACGGGCTCGGGACGAAGGTCGAGATGGACCCGGCGAAGATCGTCCCGGATCACGCGGTCTCGCTGGAGGACGGGGCGGTCGTGCCCTGGGGGAAGGTCACCGAGGGGCGCTCCGGGTGGGACATGGACGTGATCACGGCGGTGCTGAAACGGTTCCGCATTCCCCTCGACCGGCCGTGGTCGAAGCTGACGAAGGACCAGCAGAAGGCGGTGCTGTTCGGGACGGGGGACGAGCGGCTGGAGCTGAACTGGAAGGGGCGTCACTCGAGCGGGACGTACCGGTTCCGGTTCGAGGGGGTCGTGAACAAGATGCTGCGGAAGCTGAAGGAAAGTTCGTCGGAGGCGGTGAAGCGGTGGGCGTCGCAGTTCATGAGCGACCGGATCTGCCCGACCTGCGGCGGGGCGCGGCTGAGGCGGGAGGCGGGGGGGGTGAAGGTCGGCGGCCTGTCCCTGGCGGAGTTGTGCGCGCTGACGATCCGGGAGGCGCACGACCTGCTCGGGGGGCTGAAGCTGGACGGGAACCGCGCGGCGATCGCCGCGGAGATTCTCAAGGAGATCCGGGGGCGGTTGGGGTTCCTGCTGGACGTCGGGTTGAGCTACCTCTCGCTCGACCGGCTTGCGCCGACGCTTTCGGGCGGCGAGTCGCAGCGGATCCGGCTGGCGTCGCAGATCGGGAGCGAGCTGACCGGGGTGATCTACATCCTGGACGAGCCGTCGATCGGCCTGCACCAGCGCGACAATGCGAAGCTGATCGGGGCGCTGAAGAAGCTGCGCGACATCGGGAACTCGGTGATCGTCGTCGAGCACGACCGCGAGATGATGGAGGCGGCCGACTGGCTGCTGGACTTCGGCCCCGGCGCCGGGCGCCACGGCGGACGCCTCGTCGCGGCGGGGACGCCGGCGGAGTTCGGCCGCGCGGCGGACTCGCTGACCGCGCAGTATCTCTCAGGCCGCAGGGAGATCGAGATCCCCGCGGCGCGCCGCCCGGGGAACGGGAAGGCGATCCGGGTCGTCGGCGCGCGCGAGAACAACCTCAAGAAGGTCGACGTGACCTTCCCGCTCGGCCGGTTCGTCTGCGTCACCGGCGTCTCCGGCGCGGGGAAGTCCACCCTGGTCAACCAGATCCTCCTCCCCGCGGCCTCCAACGCCGTCAACGGCTCCGACCTGACCGTCGGCGCCCACGGAGGGATCAAGGGGACCGAGCATGTCGACAAGGTCGTCGACATCGATCAGTCCCCGATCGGACGCACCCCGCGCTCGAACCCCGCCACCTACACCAAGGCCTTCGACCCGATCCGCGACTTCTTCGCGCTCCTCCCCGAATCCAAAGTCCGCGGCTTCCAGCCCGGCCGGTTCTCCTTCAACGTCAGGGGCGGTCGCTGCGAGTCCTGCCAGGGGGACGGGATGAAGACCGTCGAAATGCACTTTCTCGCCGACGTCTTCGTCCCCTGCGAAGTCTGCAACGGAAAACGCTTCAACGACGCCACGCTCGAGGTGAAGTTCCGCGGGAAGTCGATCGCGGACATCCTGGAGACGACCGTGGAGGAGGCGCTGCTCCTGTTCGCGAACCACCCGGAGATCTCGCGGACGCTGCAGACGCTGGCGGACGTCGGGCTCGGGTACATCCAGCTCGGGCAGCCGTCGCCGACGCTGTCGGGCGGGGAGGCGCAGCGGGTGAAGCTGTCGCGGGAGCTGGCGAAGCGTTCGACGGGGCGGACGCTGTACGTGCTGGACGAGCCGACGACGGGGCTGCATTTCGAGGACATCCGGACACTCCTGCGGGTGCTGAACATCCTGGCGGACGCGGGGAACACGGTGGTGGTGATCGAGCACAATCTCGATGTGATCAAGACGGCGGACTGGGTGATCGACCTCGGGCCGGAGGGGGGCGGCGGGGGCGGGAAGGTGATCGCGGAGGGGACGCCGGAGCAGGTCGCGGCGGTGAAGGCGAGCTGGACCGGGCGGTACCTCGCGGCGGCGCTGAGCGGGGCTGCCGCGGCGGTCTGAGGGGCCGCCGGACCGCGCTCAGTCCATGAACAGGGACCAGAACCGGTAGCGGGCGCCGTGCTGGCGCCCTGCCTCCCGTGCGAGGCGGACGGCCATGTGCCTGGAGGACGCGGCTCCCGCCCGGATCGCGCGGCAGATGGCGTCCAGTTCCCCGTTGTCCAGCCAGATCCCATGCTCCGGACAGACGTCCACGGTCACCTTGCCCTTCCCCTCCACCTGCATCGTCCGTCCGCAGACCGGGCAGGGAACGCGGCCGGGGCGCACGCCGTCGATCGGAACGACGGTTTCAGGGCCGGGGGGACGTCGTTTCGGGGGCACGGGCGGCTCCTTGGCGCAGGGGGTCGGAGGGGAATGCGCAGAAAGCGTGCCAGGCCCGGATCGCGGGCACGGCGGATTCGGCGCACGGCGCGCGCAGTCCCGCACGGCCGCTGTGCGCCGATGCACATCCCCGACCCGGTGCCGCGTGATTTCCCTCCCCCCGCCCATCGCCGACCGGCTACCATCCGTCGCCATGCTTCCCGACTCCGTCAAGAAACGTGACCTCCTCGGCGCCGTGCACAAGACCCCGCCGGATTTCTCCGCCTACGGTGAGGAATTCCTCCGCGAGGGACACCTGGCGGACGCGGCCGAATTCTTCGCCCGGGCGAAAAACCAGGAGAAACTCAAAGAGATCCTCAGAATCGCGCTTCGCGAAGGCGATGCCGGACTGGTCGGACGGGTCGGCGCCTGGGCTCCTGACCTGGTGACGGCCGACACCTGGCGCGAGTGCGCCCTGGAAGCTCTTCGCCTCGAGAAGTTCTCCTTCGCCCGGCAGGCCTGGGAGAAGGCCGGCGACCCTGCGAAGGCCGCGGAAGCCCACGAACGCGTCCTCCGGATCCTCGGTTACACCCCCATGAAAGCCGCCACCGATGAAACCAGCACTTCAGGAAATACTCAGTTCGCTTAAGCGGAAGAAAGTCGACTACGCCGACGCGCGGTACGTGGACGCGATGGACGAGACGCTCGGCGCGCGGGACGGTGTCCTGGAGGTGAACACCCGCGGGCGGTCGCGCGGGATCGGGGTGCGGGTGCTGTGGAAGGGATCCTGGGGATTCGCGTCGACCGGAGACCTGACGGATCTCGCCGTCGGCGACCGGGCGCTGGCGGTTGCGCAGGCCACGGCCCACGCCTCGGCGCCGGTCGCGCGGCTGGCGGAAGTCGAGCCCGCGCAGGCGACCTGGCGGACGCCGGTGGGGAAGGATCCCTTCGCGGTCCCGCTGGAGAAGAAGGTGGCGCTGCTGGCATCGGTCTCGGCCGCGCTGAAGAAGGGCAAGCGGATCCAGGCGGGGGACGCGAGCTACAGCGCGTACAAGACGCGGAAGATTTTCGCCTCGACCGAGGGGGCCCTGATCGAGCAGGAGATCACGGAGTGCGGCGGCGGGATGACCGCGACGGCGGCCGGCAACGGCACGATGCAGGCGCGGAGCTATCCGAGCTCCCACCGCGGCGACTTCGTGACGGGGGGATGGGAGCATGTCGAGTCCATGAAGCTCGCGGACAGCGTCGAACGCGTCCGCGACGAGGCGGCCCAGCTCCTGGACGCACCCGATCTGCCCGAAGGAACCTATGACCTGATCCTGCGCGGCCCGCAGCTGGCACTGCAGATCCACGAGTCCTGCGGCCACCCGATCGAGCTCGACCGCGTCCTCGGAACCGAGCAGTCCCTCGCGGGCGGCTCCTTCCTCCAGCCCGACAAGCTCGGCCGCTTCAGGTACGGCAGCGGCTACGTGACGATCACGCTCGACGGGACGATCCAGGGGGGGCTGGGAAGTTACGGATACGACGACGAAGGAGTGCCGACGTCCCGCCAGACCGTGATCGACGGCGGGGTCTTCACCGGGTATCTGACCAGCCGGGAGACGGCGGCGAAGATGAAGCTGAAGCTGAACGGCGCGATGCGCGCGGACTCGTGGTCGCGCATCCCGCTGATCCGCATGATGAACATCTCGCTGGAGCCGGGGACGTGGGAGGAGGACGAACTCCTCGCGGACTCGGAGGGGGCGATCCTGATGGACGTGAACAAGTCCTGGTCGATCGACGACCGGCGGCTCAACTTCCAGTTCGGCTGCGAGGCCGCCTGGCAGATCCGGCGCGGGAAACGGGCGAAGCTGTTCCGGAACCCGATGTACAGCGGGATGACGCCGCAGTTCTGGGGGTCGTGCGACGCGGTCTGCTCCCGGCCCCACTGGCGGGTCTGGGGCGTGCCGAACTGCGGGAAGGGAATTCCTGGCCAGACGGCGCGCGTCGGCCACGGCGGCGCCCCCGCGCGATTCCGCAAGGTGAAGATGGGAGCGAGCCGATGAGCGTGATCCGGAAGGTGAAGAAGAAGGCGGCGAAGGTGCCGGCGAAGAAGGCGGCCGGGGGGGCGAAGGCTCCCGCCGTGGCGGTCAACGGCGTTTCCCGCGACGCAGTCCTCTCCGCCCTGCGCGCCGGGATCCGCGCCGCCGGCGGCGACGTGGAACTCCTGTTCATCGGCCTCCACACCGGAACCACCCGGTTCGCCGCCAGCGGCATCCACCAGAACATGATGGAGACCGACCTGACCGTCACCGCACGCGTCGCCGTCGGCAGGAAGCTCGGCGTCGCCACGCTCAACTCGCTCTCCAGGGGCGACATCCTCTCGGCCATCCGGCAGGCGCGCGAGTCCGCGAAATGCGCCCAGCCGCTCAGGGAGTTCGAGGGCTTCGCCGGCCGCCAGACTTACGGACCCGCCCCGCTTCCCGACCCGGGGATCGTCCGCCAGGATCCCGCCGACCGCGCCGCCGCCCTCGTGCCGCTGTTCGCCACCGCCGGCCGGTCGAAGACCGAGCTTCACGGGGCGCTGCTGGCGCGCTGGACGCAGATGGGGGTCGTGAATTCGAACGGGCTGGAAGCCTGGCACGAGGGGACGATGGCCGACGCCCAGTTCATCGCGATGGACCCGGGTGGCGGGGGCAGCGGTTACGCGGCGGACGCCGGGCGGGGCTGGGGGGCGCTGGATCTCCCGACGCTGGCGGAGACGGCGGTGAAGAAGTGTGTCCTGAGTCGCCACCCGAGGGATCTCGATCCCGGGGTGTACGAGGTCATCCTCGAGCCCGCGGCGGTGGCGGAGATTTTCGCGTGGCTTCCCTGGATTGCGTTTTCCGGGCGCTCGGTGGAGGACGGGGCGTCGTTCCTGAAGGACAAGTTCGGGACGCAGATCGCGACCGATCCGGTCACGATCTACGACGACGGGCTGGACGCGGAGGGGCTGCCGCTGCCGTTCGATTTCGAGGGGAGGGCAAAGAAGGCGGTCTACTTCGTGGACAAGGGGGTTGCGCGCGAGGTGGTGCACGACGTCGTGAGTGCCGCACGCGCGAAGTCCCGGCCGACCGGGCACGCCCCGTTCCCGGGGATGGCCCCGGCGGGGGCGGCGATGAACCTGTTCGTGGCGTCGGGGATGTCGAGCGTGGAGGAGATGATCGCGCAGACGCGGCGCGGCGTGCTCGTGACGCGGTTCCACTATCTGAACGGCCTGCTCAATCCGCCGGTCGCGATGTTCACGGGGATGACGCGGGACGGCGCGTACTGGGTGGAGGACGGGAAGGTGCGCCACCCGATCCGGAACATGCGCTGGACGAATTCGATCGCGCGGGCGCTGCAGTGCGTCGAGCTGGTCGGGCGGGACCGGGTGGTGACGCCGAATTCGTGGAGTCCGTTCGGGTCGGCGACGGTGCCGGCGCTGAAGCTCCGGGAGTGGCAGTTCGATTCGAAGACGGAGTTCTAAGTAACTCCACGATGCTCTTGTGCCATCCATCCTCGCGTCTTTCAACGTCCTGCGGCGTCGTCGATCCTCATCGATGTTCACCGACATCGATTCAATTTCATCGTGGAGCTGCTCAGGCGGGGCCGGGACAGGTTTCCCCGCTCACCCCGGTCCCACCGCCGCTTGCCGACGCCTCACCGGCCACGCAATCACGCATCCCGTCCAGAGCACAAGCAGCGCCCATCGCCACTTCGGAAACGCGCTGAGCGCATAGCGCACCCACGCGACCACATCCCGCCAGGTCGGGGCGGTCAGCGTCTCGCCGTCCCACCGGGTTTCCCCCGCGTCGAGAATCCGCAGCCCCTCGACCTCCACCCAGACATGCTGGTAGCTCGCTTCCAGCCTCACCACGAACCCGCGTTTCCGCAGCAGGCTCGCCGTCACGATCGCGATCCCGTCGCAGTCCTCGCGTCCCGCCTCCATAGTCTCGGACGGCGTCGGCCAGTAGTCGACGTTTCCCCAGGTGATCCAGTCGTGCTCGTAGGGGATCCGGCGTTCCACGAACGCCTCGATCCACGCGACCTGCGAGGCGCGGTCGAGTTCCGGGGGGATCTCCCGGTCGACGAGTGCGGAGAGCAGGGCGATCGCCGGGTCGTCGGGTGCGATCTGCGATTGCGGATCGCGCAGCGCCTGGATTTCGCGGACGGCGCGCACCGGGTGCGGGAAGAGCTGGACGAGGACGCCGAGTGAGAAGACGACGGCCTTGAGTGCGCGTCGCCTCCAGCGGGCGCCGCAGCCGCCCTCCGGGGTGGAGGCGGCGGCGGCGGCGGCGGGTTCGGGGTCCGGGGGAGTCACGGGAGCATCTTACGAGGCGGGGGCCTTTGCGCCGGAGGAGGACTTGAACGTGTCGATGACGGCGGCGAGTCCGCCGACGAGCGAGCCGATCCCGTCCGCGCCGGGGCCGATGGAGATCGTGCGGGACTCCAGCGGCCTGGGGAGTCTGGAGGCGATCTCCGGGAGGCTGCGGACGAGCGCGGCCTGGAGCGCCTCCGGGGTGATGGCGTTCTCGATCCGGCCGCGTTCGGCGTCGAGGACCAGCGCCCGCTCGGTCCACCGGTGGGCCGCGGCACGGCGGAGGTCCTCCTGCGCGAGGTCGCGCTCGACCCGGAGCTGGTCCATCTCGGCGGCGCGCAGGACCTTCTCCCGCTCATGGGCCAGGGTTGCGGCGAGCGTTCCGGCCTCGACCTCCGACCGGCGGATGCGCTCCGCCTGCTCGCGATCGAAGACCGCGGCCGCCGCCTGCGCCTCTTTCGCCCCGACGACCGCCTGGCTGGCCAGTTCTGCGAGACGCGCTTCCTTCGACCGCTCGGCCCGGAACGGCCGCTGGAGCATCTCCCAGACCGACGGCGAGCTGACGATCGCTTCCTTGATCTGCACCGTGACGATGCGCAGGCCGAGCCCGCGGTCTCCGTCTCCCGCCTGGCCTTCCATGACGGCGCGCAGCCTCCCCGTCAGCTCCTGCACGATCGGCTGCTTGTCGGCCAGAACCTCGTCGATCGAGAGCGTCGCGACCTTGTCCTTGATCGCGGCCTCGGCCTGCTCGCGGAGCTGGATGGTGACGAGGCGCGTGGGATCCTGGGAATCTGCGAAGTCGCAGGTCCGGTACGCGGTCGGAAAGTCCTCGATGATCCACTGCACGTACCCCTGGACCAGCACCCCCTGGCGCTCCTTCGTGATGCACCGCGCGTTGATCAGGATCGTCTGCATCGCCGCGGGAACGACGAGGAAGGCATCGGTCCACGGGTCGAAGCGGAACGAGACGCCGAGGCCGCAGTGGAGCGGGTCGGCGCAGCCGCGGCGCGTGTGGACGACCCACGCGTTCGGCGGGACGACGACGTTCTTCCACCGCCAGAATCCGGTGATCCGGCAGGCGACGGCGGGACCCGGTGGGCCTCCTCCACCCGCCAGGCCGTCGTCCGCGCCGGACGCCTCCGACGACACGATTCCGGAGACGGCGATCGCCTTGCGGCACCGCTGGTTGAGATCGCGTTCGAGGCGCGCCTGGTCCTCGATCGCCTGCTCCATGTACGAATTGTGGGATGCGGCGTGGCTCATGACGGTCCCCCTGTTCAATGGTCGCGGCCGTCGGCGCGGGCTGCGGCGTATGCGACGGGAACAGAACGGGGAGCCGATGCCGGATATTCAACGGCCGGCGGAATTCAGGCCGGCCGCGGGACGACCCGCACGATCGCCGGCCCGTCCCCGTCGATCGCGATCGCGGCCGCCTCCGCGTCCTCCAGCAGATGGGCACAACTCCGCAGGTGCTCCGTCACGACCCCCGTACGGAATTCAGACGGTCCGGACGCGAGCGCGCACCAGAGGAGCAGCTGGTCGGCGAGGTGACGGTCGACAGGCGCCCCCGCGGCGAGTTCCGCCAGCATCCACGAACCGGCCTCGCGCCCGACCTCCTCGCTCGGCTTCTTCAGCTCCCCGAGCGCGCTCGCCCCGATCCGGACCCCGGCGTCGTCCTCGGCCCAGAGGACGATCCCGGCCCCCGCGGAGGGACCCTCGCCACGCTCGATCCGCACGTCGATCTCCGATTCGCGGAGCCGCCCCTTCTCGTCCGCGCTGAGTCCCTTCCCCGATCGCAACTCCTTGAGCGCCGCGTGCCGGATCCGCTCGGGGACGTGGGAGGGGAGATTGTTCGCGTACGCGATGCCGCGTACGGCGGCGAGCGGGCCCCAGCGGGTCCGGGTGAGGCCGGACCAGGCGGGGGTGGCGGGGGAGGAAGCGAGGATCTCGCCGCCGCCGGCGGGGCAGAACCCGCGCCGGACGAGCTCGATCCCGGCGGAGATCCCCATGGGGGCGAGGGCAGGGAGGAGGATCTCGCGCGCCCAGTCGACGGGCGGGGCCATCGGGTTGTCCGTTCCGCCGGTGGCGAGGAACGTCCCGCCGCGGCGGACGAGGATGGGGAGGACCGCCTGCAGGACGAGCAGGGTCGACCCCGCGGTCCCGATGTCGATCCGCTCACGGACCGGACCGGTCGCCGCCCCCGGCGTGAAGGTGCACGCCGCGGACCCCCTGATCGCCCCGGTCAGTCTCCCGCCGGAGATCATCTCGACGGCGAGGATGGAAGCGAGGTGCTGGCGCTGCAGTCCCGGGTTGCCGCGGTCGCGCCGGATGTTCGAGACGGACACGGGGATGCCGCGCAGGGCCGCGACGGCCACCGCGGTCCGGACGATCTGTCCGCCGCCGACTCCTCCGTCGACGTGCCACATGACGGGACGGGTCTCCAAAAAAAAACCCGGCGCAGGGGCGCCGGGCACGTTTCATGCGGAAGAGAGGAGTTGAACCTCCACGGGTGTGACCCCACTAGCTCCTGAAGCTAGCGCGTCTGCCAGTTCCGCCACTTCCGCAGGAACGGAGTATTCATAGTGCGGGAGCGAAGAAAGTTCAAGGGAAACCCTGAGTCGGCGGAGAAGAAGGAGGGACGGATCCGGAGCGCGGGGAGGGCGCATTGACACCCCCTGCGGCCCGCCTTACGATCCGTGAGGCGGGACTCTACAAAGGAAGCGCAGCCCATGATCCAGCGGATCTCAAACGCACAGGTCGCGACGGAGCTCGGAAAGCCCCATATCGTCGTCGTGGACGTGCGCCAGCCGGAGGAGTACGCGGCCCGGCACATCCCGGGGGCGCTTCTCGCCCCCCACACCGACATCGAGGTCTATCTGGGGGACCTGCCGCGGGACAAGGACCTGTACGTGATCTGCGAGGCCGGGATGCGGAGCCATTTCGCGTGCGAGGTGATGGAGTCCTCGGGGTTCACGCGGCTGTTCAACGTGGTGCCGGGGATGAGCCAGTGGCAGGGACCGGTCGAGAAAGGGCTGCCCCAGGAGCGCTAGAGCGATGACCACGGTGACGATGCAGGGGATCCGGGAGAAGGTCGGCCGCGGCGAGCGGCTGACGTTCGAGGACGGCGTGTTCCTGTACGGCGCCCCGCTGATCGAGGTCGGCGAGCTCGCGAACGAGGTGCGGGAGCGGAAGAACGGGAACGTCGCGTACTGGGTGTCGAACCGGCATCTCAACTACTCGAATGTCTGCGTCCTGACCTGCCTGTTCTGCGCGTTTGCGCGGAAGCCGGGGGAGGAGGGGGCGTACGAGTATTCGCTGGAGGAGGCGTTCCGGAAGGCGGAGGAGCTGAAGGGGACGAACGCCACGGAGATCCACATCGTCGGCGGGCTGCATCCCGACCTTCCGTGGGAGTACTACACCGACCTCCTCCGGGGGATCAAGGCGCGGATGCCGCACCTCCACCTGAAGGCGTTTACCGCGGTGGAAATCGATTTCTTCGCGCGGACGTTCGGGAAGACCGTCGAGCAGGTGCTGCGCGAGCTGGTGGAGGCTGGTCTGGATTCGCTTCCCGGCGGCGGCGCGGAGATGTTCTCGGAGCGGGTGCGGAAGAAGGTCTGCAAGTTCAAGATCACCGGGGACGAGTGGAAGTCGATCCACCGGGCGGCGCACGGGCTCGGGCTGCGGTCGACCGCGACGATGCTGTACGGGCACATCGAGACCCCCGCGGACTGCGTCGACCACATGCTCCAGCTGCGGGAGCTTCAGGACGAGACCGGCGGGTTCACGGCGTTCATCCCGCTTCTGTTCCACCCTGAGAATTCGCTTCTGAGCCACATCCGGAAGTCGAGCGGGCTGCTCGATCTCCGGCACATCGCGGTCTCGCGGCTGCTGCTGGATAACTTCGCGCACATCAAGGTGTACTGGATCATGACGGGGACGCGCGTGGCGCAGGTGGCGCTCTCGTTCGGCGCGGACGACATGGACGGGACGGTGCGCGAGGAGAAGATCACGCACATGGCCGGGGCGACGAGCCCGCAGGGGCTGACCGAGGACGACCTGATGGCGCTGATCCGCGAGGCACGGCGGGAGCCGGTGCAGCGCGACACGGTCTACCGGAGCCTCGAGGCGGTCCACGCGTGATCGTGCGCAGCCGGGTCGTCGGGCCGTTCGCGGAGAACTCGTACATCGTCGGCTGCCCCGTCACCCGCGAGGGGGCGCTGATCGACCCCGGCGGGGACGTGGACGCCCTTCTTGCCGCCGCGAAGGCCGAGAAACTCACGATCCGGCAGATCCTGCTGACCCACGGGCATTGGGACCATGTGTTCGGGGTCGGGGAGGCGAAGCGCAGGACGGGGGCGACGGTGGCGATGCACCCGGGGGAACTCCCGATGCTGGCGATGAACCGGCAGATGTCGGCGATGTTCGGCGTGCCGGACGCGGAGGAGTTCGACCTCGACGTCCGGCTGGCCGAGGGGGACGTCGTCCGTGTCGGGGATCTGCGGTTCGACGTGCTGTTCGTTCCCGGGCATTCTCCGGCGCACGTCGCGTTCAGCGGCGGCGGCGGCGCCTTCGTCGGCGACACCGTGATGGCCGGGACGATCGGGCGCACCGACCTGCCGGGAGGCAGCATGGAGGTGCTCCGGGCGAGCATTGTCGGTAAGATCATGACGCTGCCCCCGGGCACGGCGCTCTACCCGGGGCATGGCCCCGCGACGACCGTCCGGCGGGAACGCGAGCAGAACCCCTTCGTGCTGGAGTGGATGTGAACGCGCTTCAGATCGGGATCGCGGTGTACTGCGGGACGATGGCGGCCGCGTCGCGCCTGGTTCCGCTCTGTCCGTGCTGCACGGAAGCGGTGCGCATCGCGCGGCTGGTGGCGACGTTCGCCTGGATCGGCCTCGGGGCCTGGGCGCTCCTGAGCCGTTCCCGGAAAGCCGAGATGTGGCTGGCGGTCTCGGCGCTGTCCGCGGTTCAGGTGGCGAATTTCTGGACGCAGCTGGTGCACCAGAAAAGCCTCGCGCACCCGTCGTCCTGGATCGTGCCCGCGGCGGCGGCCGGCTGCCTCGTGTCGGTGACGATGGCGCTCGCGGCGCGCCGGCGGGTCGCCGCGGCATGAACGTGCCCTGGTTCAGCGCGTTCCTGCAGGCGTTCGGGCTGGGGCTGTTCGCCTTCTGCTTCCCGGTCCCGGTCGGCGAGGTCGGGCGCGGGTTTTACAAGATGATGGCCGGGTGGGGGCTCGCGATGGCCGCGGGGGCGGCGCTGACCCGGGGATGGAACGCGGAACCCGCGTGCGTGGCGGCCTGGGTGTTCGTCGGCTTCGCGGCGTTCGCCAACGGCCTCATCTGGACCGGCGCGGAGCGGGCGAT
>JABWAY010000211.1 GCA_013360825.1 Candidatus Brocadiia bacterium
CTGGCCGGACGGGGAAGCGGGCGCGCCGGGGCGGCTGCGCGTCCACGCGGCGGCATGCACCCCGGTTCCATGCGGGGGCGCGAGAGTCTGGGCGTTCCGGTACGTCCCCCTCGACCGCGTCCTCATTCCCGTCACGCCCGGCGGGTTGCCGCCCGGCGAGCCGGTCCCGCCCGCCATCCTCGACGCGCTCTTCCCGAACCCCGTTGTCCGCCCGCGCGGCCCAGGGATCTTCCTCGGCCGCACGCCGGTCGCCCCGGTGCGCCTGGCGATCGGGTCGTGGCTGCTCGTGATCGCCGCGGAGGGACGGGCCCCGCTGCGCGTTCCCCTCGCCGTCGCCCGGCAGGAGACGGCCCACACCGAGGTGACGCTTTTCGAACCCGCCGAAATCCCGGACGGATTCGTGGTTGTGCCGGGAGGCGCGTTCGTGATGCAGGGGGACCCGCAGAACTGGGCCGGTGGAGTCGCGACCCGCCGGGAGACCGACGACGTCTTTCTGGCGCGGTTCCCCGTGACCTGCGGCGAGTGGGCCGCGGCCGTGAATCTGGCGGAAGAGGATCCGCCGCGCCTCCCGCGGCACATCATGACGCTCAAGCCGTACTGGCCCGCGCTTCCCGGCGGCCGCACCGCCGTCCCGACAGCGGCATGGCGCGACGCGCACCCCGATCTGCACGCCACCCTCCAGCGGATGGAAAACGATCCGGGGCCATGGCAGGAAGACTGGCCCGTCCTGGCCCTCTCCTGGGTCGACGGGCAGGTCCTCGCGCGCCGGCGCTCCGCCCGGGAACAGCGGCTCTTCTACCTGCCCCACGAGGACGAATGGGAGAAGGCCGCCCGCGGCGTCGACCGCCGGCCCTTCCCCTGGGGACTCCAGATGGAGCCGCTCTTCGCGAACGTCCAGGGATCCTTCCCCGGCCTCGCCCGCCCGACGTCCGTCGATTCCTTTCCGTTCGACGAATCCCCCTGCGGGATCCGTGGTCTCGGCGGGAATGCGTCGGACCGCTGCCTGAACGATCCCGGGGTCGACCGGTGGCCGGAATGGAGGGTGATCAAGGGCGGAAGCTGGCAGAAGGTCCCGCCCTATGCCCGCGCGACCGCCCGCGCGGGAGCGCCGGTCGACACCACGAACCTCGGCAACGGTCACCGGCTTGCCTGCGCCGTGCGTCTCTCCGATCCGGCGCGGCCGGCGGCGGAGTATCGGGGGATGGCGCCGGGGAGATAGTCGCGACCGTCCCTCGACGCCCCGCCCCCGCCGCGCTACCCTGCGCCGCATGAACGAGGGCACCGTCGTCTCCATCCACCTGATCCCGACCGCCGGCGGCGCCGCCTCAGCCGTCGCGGAGGCAACGGCCATCCCCGGCCAGGGCCTGAAGGGTGACCGGTATGGCGAGGGGATCGGCACGTACTCGAACAAGCCCGGACCGTCGCGCGAATTGACGCTGATCGAAGCGGAGGCGCTGGAGGGGCTGAAGCGTGAGGACGGGCTGGACCTGGCGCCGGGGGATTCGCGGCGCAACATCGTGACGCGGGGAGTCGCGCTCAACCACCTGGTCGACCGCGAGTTCTTCGTCGGTGCCGTCCGGGCGAAAGGGATCCGGCTCTGCGAACCCTGCGCCCGGCTCGCGGAGCTGACCGACCCGAAGGCGCACCCCGGGCTGATTCACCGGGGCGGGCTCCGGGCCCAGATCCTGAGCGGCGGGACGATCCGCGCCGGCGACACGATCCGCCCCGCCTGAGTAACTCCACGATGCTCTTGTGCCATCCATTTCATCGTGGAGCTTTCTAGCACGCCGCCCGGTTTCGGCTACTTTCCTCCGGGGAGTTCCGGCGCGTCCCGGTGGAAAATGCTCAGCCGCCCCTGCGGCCCCGACAGCGTCAGAACATACATCCCCGTCGCGTAGGCCGACGACGACTCCTGCGAACCCATCCACCCGATGTTCGCCCAGGTTCCGTCCTCCCGCTGCGACGCGACGACCGCCTCGTGAACCGCGGGGATCCAGGCCGCTGCTTCGGGTTTGAGCTTGCCGTACTCCTCGTTCACCACCGTCATCGCCATGGTGACGTAGAACAGCGCGTAGTCGGGAAACCGGTCCGCGGCCAGCCCTGCGACCTGCTGCCGCCCGAGATACCCGATCGCGTCCATCAGCACCTTCTCGTCGAGCCGCGACATCAGCACCAGCGTCGCCAGCGCCCCCGCCGTCCCCGCGACCATCGACGTTCCCGTGCCCTTCTGGTACTCGAACCCGCCGTCCGCACACTGGGTCGCCTTCAGGTACGCAAACCCGCGGTCGAGGACTTCCTTCGAAACCGGGATGCCGAAATTCTTCGCCGCACGGAGCGCCTGGACCGCACAGACGGTCGTCGACCCCTCATGTTCGTGCCCCCCCGCGGCCTTGTGGTACCACCAACCCCCCTCCGCGCTCTGCGCATCGGCCACCAGCGTCGCGGCCTGCGCCACCAGCGCCTTCAGCTCGTCCAGCTTCACCCGCTCCGGCGGCGGTTTGTTCAGCAGCGCGCGGCCGTAAAACTCCGCCAGAAACAGCGTCGCGAACCCCTGGCTGTGCAGCCACGTGTGACCCTCGGCGCGGAAGTCCCCGTTCTTCTGCTGCTTGAGCAGCCAGTCGTAGGCCTTCCAGAGCGCGGGATCGGCGAAAGGGTCATCGCTGGAAGCGAGGATCGAAAGAGCCGCGACCGACGTGACGGCGACCGGGAACTTGTCCCCCCAGTGGCCGTCCTCGCCCTGCATCTTCGTCAGCGCCGCGAGCCCCCGGGTCGTCGCCGCCGCCAGCTGCTCCGCGGTCGGCGGAGCCTTCGCGTCCGGCGGTTTCGGAGGTTTCGCCGGATCGGGAGGCGGACGACGGAGCTCGGCCCCGTCCGGCGGCTTCCCCGGTGCGACGGGGTCTTCCTCGGCGGCGGCGAGCACGGCAAGCGCGACGGCGATCACGACGGCGATGCGTTTCATGGTCCGGCCCTCGGTGGGTTCCGGCGATTGGACGCGCGGCGGCCGGGAAAGTTCCGTGGCAGATTCAGCGCGGCGCGGGGGAGTCCCCGCCGCTCCGCCCGCCCCTGCCCAGCCCGACGAGCCGCTGCGCATCGTCCAGAAGCGTATAGGCGACCGGAACCACGAGCAGCGTCAGCAGGGTCGACGTGATCAGGCCGCCGATGACCGCAATCGCCATCGGCGCGCGCGTCTCCGACCCTTCCCCGGTCCCCATCGCGATCGGCAGCATGCCGAAGACCAGCGCGAAGGTGGTCATCAGCACCGGGCGCAGCCGGGCCGGCCCCGCCCGAAGAAGCGCCGGATTCCGCTCCAGCCCGTCACGGTCGCGGAGCGTGATCGTGTAGTCGATCAGCAGGATTCCATTTTTCGTGACGACCCCCATCAGCATGATGATTCCGATCATCGTGAAGATATTCATGGTCGTCCCGGTGAGAAGAAGGGCCCCGAGGGCACCCACGATCGACAGGGGAAGCGACAGCATGATCGTGAACGGGTGCACGAAGCTCTCGAACTGCGAGGCCAGCACGAGGTAGACGAGGACGATCGCGAGCATCAGGGTGAAGGAGAAGTTCACCGCGGTCTCCTGCATCATCTCCGCATTTCCGACGAAGCCGACTGAGTACCCGGCGGGGAGAGGGTTGGCCTCGAGGATCCCCTGGACTTCCTTCACCGCCTCCCCGAGCACCTTCTTCCCCTGGACCAGATTCGCGTAGACCGTGACGACCCGGGTCCTGTTGTACCGGTTGATCTGGACCGGCCCGGTAGACGGCTCCACGCGACCGACGCTTCCCACCCGGATCAGGGCGCCGTCCCGGTTCCTGACCGTGAGGCGCTCGATATCGGCCGCGCCGCGGCGGAACGGCGCGTCGAGCCGGATGCGGACATCGAAGCGTTCGCCGCCGGCGCGGAACCGGGCGGCGTCGACGCCTCCGATGAGGGAGCGGACGGTGGTGGCGACGGCGAGCGGATCGAGGCCGACGGCGGCGGCCCGGTCGCGGTCCACGAGGAGGCCGAGTTCCGGTTTGCCCTTTTCGTACGAGGTTTCGAGGTCGGCGTACCCGCCCGCGCCGCGGAGGCGGGAGACGAGGGTCGTGGCGTCGGCGTCAAGGCGGTCGAGGTCGGGCCCGCGCAGCTCGAGCTGGAGTTCCGCGGCCTTGAACCCGCCGCCGCTGACGCGGGGAACGATCTCGACGCTGACCGCGGCATCCTCGATGTCGGCCACGGCCGCGCGGACCCATTCCATCGCGGTTTCCTGGGAAACGGCGCGGGCGGACTTGGGGGTCATCCGGACATAGAGTGTCCCCTCGTTGACGCGCTGGAGATCGTCGGCGCCGATCGTCTGGAAGGTGTAGTCGAGCCAGGATTGCCCTGCGAGGCGGTTCCGGATGACGCCCATGACGCCGTCGGTGCGCGAGAGGGACGACCCCAGGGGGGCGCGGACGCGGACGTTGAACTCGCTCTGGTCCTCCTTCGGCACGAACTCCGACCTGATCCCGCGCGCGGTCCAGGCGGCGCCGGCGAAGGCGGCGAACGCGACGAGGATCACCAGCCAGCGGTGGCGGAGCGACACCGCGAGCAGCCGGCCGTACAGCGACTCCACGAAGAGGAACGGCTTCTCGGAGAGGCGGTAGAGCGCCCCGTGGCGCGGTTTCCGGAGGAATCGCGAGGAGAGCATCGGGTCGAGCGTGAACGAGACAAGCATGGAAATGGAGACGGCGAAGGCGACGGTCATTCCGAACTGGTAGAAAAAGCGGCCGACGAGGCCCCGCATGAAGGCGACCGGGACGAAGACCGCCACGACCGAGAGCGTGGTCGCGAACACGGCGAGGGCGATTTCCGCGGTGGCGAACGCCGCCGCCTCCCTCGGGGGCTTCCCCTCCTCCACGTGCCGCATCGTGTTTTCCTGCACGACGATGGAGTCGTCGATCAGGAGCCCGATCGCCAGCGAGAGCGCGAGCAGCGTCATCATGTTCTGCGTGAAGCCGAGCGCATCCATGAGGATGAACGTCCCGATGACCGCCGTCGGGATGACCAGCGCGCTGATGATCGTGCTGCGCACGTTGCGCAGGAAGACGAACACGATGATCGTGGCGAGCCCGCCGCCGAACACCATGTGGAACTGGACCTCATGCACGGACTGCTCGATGAAAACCGACAGATCCTGCCCGACCTCGAGCCGGATCCCGCGGCCCGCAAGCTCCGCCCGGAGCTTCTCGACCTCCGCCTTCACCGCCCCCGCGACCTGGACCGTGTTGCTCCCGGACTGGCGGCGGACGAGAAGGGCCAGCGCCTGCCGGTCGTCGAGCCGGGCCATGCTCCGCTCTTCTTCAAGCGAGTCCTCCACCCGTCCGATCTCCCCGAGCCGGATCGGCGCGCCGTTCCGCCAGGCGATCACGAGCTGCTCGAACTCCTTCGCGGACCGGAATTCCGCCTTCGTCTTCACGATGAATTCTGAACGGCCCGCCTCGATCCGCCCCCCCGGCTGCTCGACATGCCCGCCGCGCAACGCTGCCTGCACATCCTCCACCGCCAGCGCGTAGCCCTCGATCCGGTCCGGGTTGAGCCAGACCCAGAACTGCCGGCGCCGGCCACCGACCAGGCGGACCTGTCCGACGTCCTTCACGCGCTGAATCCGTTCCTTGATGACGTTGTCCGCGACGTCGGTCAGTTCCTCGACGCCGAGGTCGCCCGAGACCGCGATCGACAGGACCGGGGTGGAGTCGATGTCGAATTTCTCGACGACGGGGTCTTCCATGTCCGCGGGAAGGACCGACCGGATCCCCGCGAGCCGCGCCTGGACCTCCTGGAACGCCACGTCCACAGACTTCTCCAGCTCGAACTCGATCACGACCTGCGAGACGCCGTCGGTGCTGGTGGAGCGCAGGTGACGGATCCCCGCGACCGTGGAGACCGCTTCCTCGATCGGCTCCGAGACGGTCGACTCGACGGACGCGGGGTCCGCGCCCGGGAGGACGGAGACGATCGTGATGACGGGCATTTCGACCCTGGGGAAGAGGTCGATGCCGATGTTCCGGAACGAGATGACGCCGAACACGATGATGGCGAGGATGGCCATGGTCGTGAAGACGGGCCTGCGGATCGCGGTGTCGGAGAGGATCACGGTGTTTTCGCGACCAGGATCCTGTCGCCGGGGGAGAGGCCCTCGAGGACTTCGAGGAAGTCCCCCCAGGATTCCCCGGTGCGCACCGGCCGGAGCGCCGGCCTGCCGCCCTCGAGGACGCGCACCGACGGACCGCGCTGGGACGACACGATCGCGGCGGCGGGGATGTAGAGGGCCTCGCGCGGGCTGTCCTCGACGACGCGGACGCGGGCGAGGAGACCCGGGCGGAGGCGGCCGTCCGGGTTCGGGAGGACCGTCCGGCAGCGGAACGTCCGCGTCGCCTCATCCAGATCCGGGAGGATGAGGGAGAGGGTGCTTTCCCCACGCCCGTCCGCGACCCCTTCAATCTCCCACAGGAGCACGGTCGCCGCGCTGACGCGCGACAGCATCCGCTGGGGGAGCCGGAACTCGAGGTCCAGCGATGCGACGTCGCGGATCTCCAGCAGTTCCGTCACCGGCGCCGAGGTCACCGGCTGGCCCGGATCTACGAACCGCCGTGTCACGATCCCGTCATAGGGGGCCCGGATGACGGCATCCGTGAGCCGCCGGCGCGCCAGCTCGAGCGCCGCGTCCGCGAGCTTCACGTGCACCTCCGCCGTGCTCAGGCGGGCCTTCGCGTCGTCGAACTGCTTCCGCGGGATCGAAGGCTCCTCGCCCGCCGGTTTGTCCCAGAGCGCGCGGATCCGCTCGAACTGGAGGGAGGCATCCGTCCGGGCGACGACCATCACCTCCCGCTCCGCCTCGCGGACCGCGATCTCCAGCGCGAACGTCGCCGTGTCGAGCCGGACCAGTTCCTGCCCTGCCGTCACGGCGTCCCCCTCCCGGACCAGGACCTCGTCCACCCGCCCCGAGACCTGCGCCCCGACACGGGTCGTCCGGCGCGCCCGGAGCTCGCCCACGCACGCCGTCTCCCAAGTCAGATGCTGAACCGTGTTCAACATGAGATTGTTCTTTTCCCTGTCATTTCGAACTTGTTTCGGAATCTTTGAAATTCTTTAACATTAGATATAT
>JABWAY010000212.1 GCA_013360825.1 Candidatus Brocadiia bacterium
TCCTGCGCCAGTTGCTTCGTCACTCGCTCCTCCCTTTGAGGCGCGCAGGGTGACATTTCTACTTGGACGCAGTGGTGACATAATCACGTGGCATCGACATTCCCCCGTCACGGGGCGTGGCAACACGCCGGGGACCTGATAAAATCGGCCCCCCTATGGCCATTCCCACCGACCAGGCCTTCGCGAAGCTCGCGAAGAAAATGAGGTTCCTGACCGACGACCTGCTCGCGGAGTTGCGCGAGAAGCAGAAGGAACTCGAACAGGCCGGGGCGCGCGCGTCGCTGTCCGATCTCTCCCAGACCGAGCACATGCTGGAGGCGGAGCACGTCGCCAAGGTGCATCTGGCGTGCGAATTCCTGGAGGTGCTGGAAGGCGAGCGGAAGCTGGGGGCTCTCGCGGTCGAGAAAGGGCTTGCGAGCGAGGAGGAGGTCGCCGTCTGCGTCGACACGCTGAAGTACGAATTCGCATCGAAGCGGCGGCTCCCGCGCCGGCTGACGGAGATCATGGTCGAGGCGGAGATCCTGACGGCCGACCAGGTGCGGGATCTTCTGGCCGTGCGCGAGGCGGCGCGGGTCGCGAAACTGCGTCCGTCGGCGACCGCGGGACCTGTGCGCGAGGTGACCCAGTCGGGGTCGGGTTCCTCGGCGAGGCTTCTCGCCGTCGCGCGGACTCCCAGCCCGAAAAGGGCGGAGGAGCCCACGATCCCCTACGACGAGGCGCGCCTCCGGAAAATCGAGGAGGATGCAACGGCGGAGATCGAGCCGATTGCCTCCGGGGACATTCCGGACGACGGGGGCGTGGAGAAATCGACCGGCGCGATGGGAATCGTCGAGAAGACCCCCGGACAGCCGGACACACGGCGCGTCACGGCGCGGATGATCCTCGAAGAGGGCGCGGGGGCATCGAAGGTCTTCCCGCTGACCGGCAAGGGGCGGATCGGGCGGCAGATCGGGTGCATGATCCGGATCGACGACAGCCGCGCCTCGCGCGAGCACACGCAGATCGACTACGACACGCAGCTCCGCCTGCACGTCGTGAGCGACCTGGGCAGCCGGAATGGGACCTACGTGAACGACGTCAAGATCGCGGAGCCGACCGTCCTGAATCCGGGCGACCGGGTGAGGATCGGGGACACGGTGCTCCGCTACGAGGCCTGAGTCGGAAGGCGTCCCCGGCGGGAGCGCGTCTCCCGGGACCGGAGCGACAGGCGCGCCGCGTCCCCCCCGCCCCGCAACGCTCCCCGCGCGACCGGCGTCCGTCCCGCCCTACTTCGGAACACCCTTCAGCTTCTCCCGGAACACCTTCTCGAATTTCTCCACCTTCGGCGCGATTACCGCGCGGCAGTACCCCTTGTCCCGGTTCCGGTTGAAGTAGTCCTGGTGCCCCTCGTCCGCCTTCCAGAACCGGGTGAAGGGT
The DNA here is from genome assembly GCA_013360825.1 of Candidatus Brocadiia bacterium. GTDB lineage: Bacteria > Planctomycetota > MHYJ01 > WSZJ01 > WSZJ01 > WSZJ01. Next base: position 1,417 of record JABWAY010000212.1, read on the forward strand.
TCGATGGTGGTGACGATCGGCGCGCCGAAGGCCGAGGCGGCGTCGAGCTTCTCCCTGTAGGTCGTGGACACGGTCTTCTGGTGCTCGTCGTGATAGAAGATCACCGACCGGTACTGCTCGCCGACATCGTTCCCCTGCCGGTTCGGCGTGGTGGGATCGTGGGTGCGCCAGAAGACCTCCAGAAGCTCCTCAAACCGGATCTTCGAGGTGTCGTACCGCACCTGGATCACCTCGACGTGGCCGCTCCGCCCGGAGCAGACCTCCTCGTAGGTGGGATTCTCCGAGCGCCCGCCCGAGAATCCCGACTCGACGGTCAGGACACCCTCCAGGCGCTGGAAGACGGCTTCCGCGCACCAGTAGCATCCCTGCCCGAAGGTCGCGGTGCCGAGCGGCGCCGGGTCGGGCGTGGCCTGGGAATGCGTCATCGGCGGTCCCTCGATGGTTTTGTCGCCGCACGCCGACAGAGCGACCGTCAGCGCGACGGCGGGAAGAACGAACCGGAGGCGACTCATGCTCCTGTTACGCACGGCGCCGGCCTCCGGATTCCCGTCAGTTCGCCGGGGACGCCACGGCCGGGTCCGGCGCCGTCGCCTCCGCAGCGGACGGCGGTCTGGGTCCGACCCGGGGCATCGCGACGCCGGCGGCGATCTGCTCCCGGATCTTTCCGGCCACATAGCGCGAGAACGGGCCGAAATGGACGTAGAGGGCGCAGAGCGAACCGATGTACCGGATCGACTTCGGATTCCTGAACAGCGTGCCCAGGAAGGTCCGCCAGAACTGCCCCCGCGTCGCGGACGGCATCCCGAGTTTCCACGCCATTTTGAAGAACGCCTTCGTTTCCTTCCACATCTGCTTCATCGACGGTTTGTGGCGGCGGTGCGACGAATCCAGAAGTGCCGCCACCTTGCGGACGCGCCCGAAATAGGCGGCGGGGGCGAAGGTCGTCTCGATCACCGTGAGATAGTCCGTCAGGATGTCCGCCCGCGGGCGCAGCGGCTCGTAGTTCAGCCCCGCCGTGCACTGGTCGCCGTGACCCTCCATCGCGACATCGTAGTCCTCCCGCAGCCGTCCCTCGCGGCGCAGCCGGCGCGTGAGCTGCGTATTGGGAAGCGCGAACATCAGCCCCGCCATGTTGACCGGGATCCCGGTGTCCTCGATGCACTGGATGATCCCCTGCGCGACGCTGCCTTTCTCGCCGTCGCAGCCGAGGATGAACCCCGCGTTCACCCACATCCCGTGCTTCATGATCGCGTGCACGCTGTCCGCCAGCGACCGGCCGGTGTTCTGCTTCTTCTTCATCGCGATCAGCGTCGCCTCGTCCGGGCTCTCGATCCCGACGAAGATCGCGAAGAACCCCACCTCCCGCATCCCCTGCATCAGTTCGACGTCGTCCGCCAGGTTGACCGACGCCTCCGTCGTGAACTCGAACGGCCAGTCCCGCTCGATCAGCCAGGCCTTGAGCTGCGGCAGGAACTCCTTCACCAGCTTCTTGTTGCCGATGAAATTGTCGTCCACCAGGTCCACGTGCCCGCGGTAGCCGAGCTCGTACAGCCTCTGCAGCTCCGCAAGAATCTGCCCGGGACTCTTCGCCCGCGGCACCCGCCCGTACAGTTCGATGATGTCGCAGAATTCGCACAGGAAGGGACACCCGCGGCAGAACTGGATGCCGACGTGGTTGTAGAGATCGAACTTCAGCAGGTCGAACCGCGGCGTCGGCGTTTTTCCCATGTCGGCCGACCGCGGGTCGACATAGACCGGCTGCGTCGCCCCGGCCTTGAGGTCTTCGAGAAATTTCGGCAGCGTTACCTCGGCCTCGCCGAGGACGAGACTGTCCGCCTCCTTGTAGATGTGGGGGCTCGACGTCGGGTCCGGCCCGCCCACGATCACCCGCTTCCCCTTCTTCTTGGCCGCACGGATCACGTCCAGGCAGTCCAGCTGCTGGGGGAGCATCCCCCCGGTGCAGACGATGTCGGCCCAGTCCAGGACGGATTCGTCCCAGGTTTCGACGTTCCGGTCGACAAGCTTCAGCTCCCAGTCCTGGGGGAGCAGGGCGCCGACCGTGCAGAGCCCGAGGGGCGCGGCGGGGTAGCGCGCGCCGACCAGTTCGCAGGTCGCGCGGTAGTTCCAGAAGGAGGCCGTGCGGAACTCAGGATGAACCAGCAGCGCGCGCGTCATTCCGCTCCGTTTCTCTTCTCGAAGGGTCGGTTCCCCGGCGCACCCGGTCCGTCCGGGAGCGCCGATCCGGGGCACTCTAGCAGGTGCTGACTTACGATAACAGAGGCTTTACGAATCACGCCGGGGGAGCCATGTAGGAGGAGGCGCGTCCGGCGGCCCGCATCGCGAGCCCGGCGCGTCCCGTGTCGGAACTCCGTGGCTGCCGCATCAGGAACTCCAGCGCTCCCAGCGTGTCCCCGCCCTTCATCACCGGGACGAAAATCCCGCCCCGCAGTCCCGCCTTTCGCGCCGAGTCGATACGCCGGAACGTCGGCTCGGCCGCGAGGTCGAGGCAGATCGCGGCGCGGCGGTTCAGGAACGCGCTCCAGAGCACGCCGATCCCGAACTTCGTCTCCGCCGCCAGGCTCCCGTCCCGGTACGGCTGCATCTTCGGGTCCCGCATCCAGCAGACGTCGGGGTCCAGCCGCTGCTCCATCCTGTCCGCACGCCACGCCTGCGCGAAGTCCCATTCCGCGTACCGGCAGGTCTCGCGCAGAAGCAGCTCCAGCGCCGCGGCCGGGGTGGGGGTATCGAGAAGTGCGGGGCCGAGGTCCTGGAGAAAACGGGCGTCGAGCTCCGAGATCGAGGGGAGCTGTGAGGAGTCGTGGGCCATGGGGGGGATTCTACAGCGGAGGCGCGCCGCGGAGGTGGGGGAAGGGGAGAAAAGGCGAAGATCGGGGGAGGATCCGTCGGGGCTGACCCGGAGGTTGTCGAGGCGGGCGTGGGATCTCTCGACCCGGATGAAGTCCCGGTCGGCCGGCTGCCGGTCCCCGCCGCAGGCGTCCCAGGTGTGCAGGGCGCGGGCGATCGAGGCGCGGAGCATCGGGGAATGATGGGCGAATGGAAGGAACTGGCGCGGGCCGGATGGCCACTGTACGTTGGACCCGTCGGGCGATGATCTCCGGGTGGGATGATCGGGGGTTGACCTCTGCCGAATTCAAGGAAGCCGGTCAAGGCGGAACCCGGCGGGGCCGAGGCGGCCTACCTTTTCCGTCACGCGCTGCTGCGTGAAGTCGCCTACCAGCTCCATCTGCCGGGCGACCGCGCGCGGCTCCACGGCGCCGCGCTCAGGGCGATCGAGGCCCTGGCAGGAGGGAGGGCGCCGGAGGGGCCGCGATCCGGCCGGCATGGGCAGCTGGTCTGCCGGTCCCACCCCACGGATCCGTTCGCGGAGGATCTCGCGGAGCACGCGCGGCTGGCGGGCTCCGCGGGGGAGGAATCGGAAGCGACCCCGCGGAGCGTCAGGCTGCTCTACCTGAGCCGGGCCGCATGGCGGGCGAAGGCGGACTTCAGAAATGCCGCGGAGGAGCATCTCTGGAAGCTGCACGCCGAGCTGCTCCCGGGCGCGGAACGGGCGGAGTCTCTCCGATGGGCCGCCGACGCCGCGTACCGCGCAGGCAGACAGAAGGAGGCCGAACTCCTTCTCAGGAGAGCCATGACCCTCCGGTCACGCCCCGGGACGCCGCCGCGCCACGGCGAGATCCTGTCCTCGCTCGCCCATGTCTGCCGGGAGACCGGCCGAGCCGGGAAGGCGGAGCGACTCTGTCATCGGGCCCTCGCGCTTCACCGGAAGGCCGGAAACAGGAATTCCGAGGGAGTCACGCTCGGGACGCTGGGCAGCGTTCTCTACGAGACCGGGCGCATCGGCCCCGCGGAGAGGTGCTTTGAGCAGGCGCTCAGAGCGCTACGGAAAGTCAGGAGTCCGCTCGCGGAGGCCATTGTCCTTGGAAGCACTGCGAATCTCCTGAAGGGGATCGGGCAGATGAGGAGGGCCGAGGCTTCCTATGTCAGGGCCATGGCGATCTTCCGCCGGATCGGCGACCGGCGGATGGTGGGAGTCACGCTGGGGAACCTGGCGACGCTGTACAGCGAAACCGGCCGGATCGGGGCGGCGGAGCGCAGCCACAAGCGCGCCCTGGCCATCCATCGTGACGTGGGAAACCGGCGGTTCGAGGGAGTCGCCCTGAGCGGTCTGGGATTGATCTATCAGGAGACGGGCCGCCATGCTCCCGCCGAACGGAGTTTCGCGGAGGGGCTTCGGATTCTCCGCGAGGTCGGGGACCGGCGTTTTGAGGGCGTTCTCCTCGGAAACTTCGCGAATCTCCTTGCGGAGACCGGCCGACCGGAGGCTGCGGAGCAGAGCTACGGACTGGCGCTGGACCTCGACCGGGAGGTCGGCAATCGGCATTCGGAGGCCGTCGCGCTGGGGAACCTGGCGGTGCTGCAGCGGAACCAGGGACGTCTCGAGTCCGCCGAGCGCTGTTTCGTGCAGGCCCTGAGGATCCATCGGGACATCCGGAACCGTCGCGGGGAGGGAATCGTGCTCGGGACGCTGGCCGGCATTTACCGCGACACCGGGCGGGGCGGGAAAGCGCAGCGGGCCTACGAGGCGGCGCTCGCGATCCACCGGGAAGTCCGAAACCGGCGCTTTCTCGGAGTGCATCTCTGCGATCAGGCGCTGCTGCACCTCGGTGAGGGGCGACCCGCGGAGGCGGGCCGGCAGTGGCGCGAGGGTGCGGCGTTGGTGAGGGAACTCGGGGACGTGGCGGCGCTCCAGACGCTGACGGCAGAGATGCTCGCGGCGTGCGGGAAGGCGGGAGCCCCTGTGTGGACGGAAGTGCCGGGATCGGGGGAAATCGCGCGTCGGCGTTGATTCCTTCGGTGCCGGCCTCTATTCCGCCATTCCGAGCCCCTGCTGCGCCGCCCGGATCGCGTCCTGACTGTGGTCGCGTGCGAATTCGGAGAGCGCCGCCCCGGCCTCCAGATCCTGGAGCGCCCCGGCGAAGTCCTTGCGCTCGAGTTTCAGCAGCCCGCGTTCCGAGAGCCACATCCCCTCGCGTGGGAACAGTTTCAGGGCCTCGCCGTAGGCGGCCATCGCCTCGTCCTTCCGGTCCAGGCGGGAGAGCGCCCGGGCCCGTGCACCGTGGGCCCAGGCGTGAAGGGGATTCAGAGTTGACGCGCGCTCGGCGTCCTCGAGTGCCAGCGCGGGCTCGTCCCGTTTGAGGCGGGCCCCCGCGCGCCCGACCCAACCCTCGACGTTGTCCGGGTCGAGATCGAGCACCCGGGAAAAATTTTCCTCCGCCTTCCGGAACTGGTGGACCCACATCGAGCACTCGCCGCGGAGGATCCACCGCTGGGGGACGTTCGGGGCGATCGCGTTCGCCCGGTCGAGGTCCTGGGAGGCCTCCTCGTACTTGTCGAGGGCCATGCCGCAGCGGGCGCGCTCCGTGAGCGCGTCGACATGGTCCGGTTCGCGGGCCAGGATGCGCGTGAAAATCGCCTCCGCCTCCCTCCACTCCCGGGCACGAGAGTGGCGGAGGGCCTGCTCGAAGAGTGCCGGGGTTGCGGAAGGCGCGCTCCTGCCGGGCCGGCCGAGGGCGGAGACGGTGGCGATCGCGGCGGAGGCCACGAGGAGGGTGGCGAGGGCGGCGGTCGCGGCGGGATTGAGTCGCGCCCATCGC
>JABWAY010000213.1 GCA_013360825.1 Candidatus Brocadiia bacterium
TGGGCACCATCCGCGACCTGGAAGCCCGCCTCGCGGCGCTCCAGGCCGCCAACCCGGCAGGTCCGCCTTCGGCCGGGCGCGAGCAGGCGGCGGGGCTGCGGTCCCGGATCCCGGAACTGCTCGAGAAGGGCGACGGCGCCGGGCTGCTGGCGCTGATGAAGGATCTCGCCGCGCTCGGGCCGGAGGGATACGAGGGCGCGATGGAAATCGCGGAGATCTTCCGGAAGGCGTTCGGGAACGGGGAAGAGGCGCTGGGGATCCAGAAGGTGGCGTTCAACAAGGCGTTCGGCGGGCCGATGGTGCCGCTGATGCAGTGGGCGCTCGACCACCCCGGGAACGCCTCGCCGTGGTTCCGCGCCCGGTCGGTGCACATGATGTACTGGGTCAGCGACGTCGACGCGGGGCCGATCTTCATCGCGGCGCTCGGCCGCGAGAAGGACCCGGCGGTCGCCGCCGCCATGGCGGGGTACCTCCAGCGGCTCGCGAAGCCGGAAATGGCCGGGACGCTCGCCGGGGCGGCGCGGACACACGCGGGGGATGCCCGGACGCTCACGGGCGTGCTGGGGGCGCTTGTCGAACTCAAGTCGCCCCAGAGCGAGGCCGCCCTTCGCTCGCTGGCATCCTCCTCGAATCCGAAGCTCCGGGACGCCGCCGCGCTCGCCCTGATCGAGCACTCTCCTCCCGCGGCCGGGGTAATGGTGACGACCACCGTCCCGAAGCTGCAGGCGGAGCGGGTGGGCATCGAAAAAGGGGACATCATCGTCAGCTACGACGGCAAAGACGTCGCGTCGATGGACCAGCTCCGTAAGCTGGTCACCTCCCGCCCGCAGGATACGCTGGTGACGGTGATGGTGAACCGCGGCGGGACGGTCATCCCCGTGCAGGTCAAGGGAGGGCGGATCGGGATCGACGGCCGTTACGTCCGGCCCTGAACGGCGCGAAAGGATCCGGCGGCGACGCACCATGAATCGGGGCCGCATGCCGCATCCCCGCTTCCACTTTTCTCGGAGATCCAGATGAAAGTGCTCATCCCCGCCGTCCTCGCCGCCTTCCTTCTCGGGGGAGTCGCGGGGGTTCTGTTCGAACGCCGGGGCGCCGGGAGGCCGGAGGGCGGGGAGACGGCGGACGGGGGAGCCGACACCGGCGCACAGGCGGCGACCCGGGGCGCCGGCGCAGAGGAGCGGGCCGCCGCCGCCGAAAGCCGCGCCGCCGAGGCCGAGACCAGGCTCACCCAGGCCCGGGAGCGGATCGCCGCCCTCGAGAAATCCGCGGACGGAGGAAAGAAACCCGGGAAGAAGAAACTCACCCCCGAGGAGGCCGCGGCGAAGGCCGGGGAGCTCCGGGGGAAAATCGCGGACCTCGTCGCGAAAAAGGACGGGAAGGCGCTCGTGAAACTCATGCACGAGCTCGCGGCGCTCGGGGAAGCCGGGTACATGGGGGCGATCGAGATCAGCGGCCTCCTGTGGGAGGACGTGGAGGGTGGAAAAGGGGAGTTCGGACTCTCACAGAACGATTTCTACATGTCGTTCGGCGGCCCGATGGTTCCCGTCATGGTCTGGGGACTCGAACAGGGCGACAAGGTCCCGAGCGGCTTCCGCATCGGGTCCGCCTGGTCCCTCCCCTGGCAGCGGGACGTCGATGCGGCCGGGATCTTTCTCGACGCGCTCCGCACCGAAAAGGACCCCGATGTCGCCCGCGCCCTCGCGCAGAACCTCAGCGGCGTCATGAAACCGGAGCACGAAGCGGCCCTGCTCGACGCCGCCCGCGCCAACCTCTCCAACCCGGCCGTCGCGACCAGCCTCATGGACGCGCTCGCCTCGACCGGGTCCGATGACGCCTGGCGGGCCCTCCAGGAATTCAGCGGGAGCGAAGATCCCGGTATCCGCGCCGAGGCACAGCTCCAGATGATCGCCATGCGTCCGCCGGACACCGGGATCATGATCACGCAGACGTTCCCGAACACCCAGGCGGAAGTCGTCGGGATCCGGCGCGGGGACATCATCACGAACTACAACGGCACCCCCGTCCGCGACATGGACGGACTCCGGGACCTGATCCAGAAAACCTCCTCCGAAGAGGTCGTGAGCCTCACGATCAACCGCGGCGGGACGCTGATCCCGCTCCAGGTGAAAGGCCAGAAGATCGGGATCAACGGGAAGGGCGTCGCGCCGAAATAGCCGGGCCGGTTCCCCGCGCGGGACCGCCCCGATACACTCCACGCCCCATGCTCCGTCCTCCCCCCATCCTCAAGGCCTTCTGGCACTTCCACGAGAGGGACGCCACCTACCATGCCGCGGGGATCGCGTTCTACCTGCTCTTCTCCCTGACCCCCTTCCTCCTCCTGACCCTGTCCATCGCGGCCGTCCTGTCCGCCGACTCCGGCGCGTTCGTGGGGATGTTCGAGTCCTGGTTCCAGGCGAACATCCCGCGCCACGCGGACGCGCTCCGGGACTCGCTCCTCCAGGTCTTCGAGCACCGCGGGCGGATCGGAATCGTCGGCGTCATCTGGCTGTTCCTGACCGCCCGCAAGCTGTTCAACGCGATGGAAATCGGGCTCAACGCCATGCTCGAGATCGAGAAACCGAAGTCCGGGGTCCTCACGACCCTCGCGAGCCTCGCGTTCATCTTTCTCACGGCCGTGCTGTTCCTCGCGAGCGTCCTCGTGACGGCGCTCGTCGACCTCGCCTTCGGCATCCAGGTCTCCTTCCTCAGCAGCGGCGTCGGCTCGATCCTGTCGATCCTCCTCAAGGCGCTCTTCTCCGGCGCCGTCTCCGTCGGCCTCCTCTACGGCATCTACCGGCTCGCCCCCTCCCGGGGGCTCGGCAGCCGCGACGCCTTCATGGCCTCGGCCTGCGCGACCCTGATGTGGCTCGTCGCCCGCCACGCGTTCGTCTGGTTCGGCGCGAGCCAGCTCGCGCGCTACGAGTGGCTCTACGGCTCGCTCGCGTCGTTCCTCATGCTCCTCCTCTGGGCCTACGTCTTCGCCATCGCCCTCCTCATGGGAGCCTGCGTGGTCCACAGGAAGTAGCCCCGCGATGTGGGAGAATGAAGGCATGTCCGATCCCGTCCCTCCCCTCTGCGCCTGCTACGGCCTCTCCGAGGCATGGATCCGCCGGTTCGCCATCGCCCACCGCGTCGCCTCCGTCGAAGAACTCGGCCGCCTCACCCGCGCAGGAACGGGCTGCCGGACCTGCGCCCCCGATCTCGAGCGCATCCTCGCCGAAATCTGGCGCACCACCCTCACCGGCCCGCGCCCTCGGTCCCCCGAGCGGATCGTCCGGGAAACGCTCGCCGCACTCCCGACACCCCCGTCCTGGAAACTGGAACTCATCGACGTCGACGGCCCCACCGTCCGCGTCCGCCCCATCCCTCTTCTTCCCGCCACGCCTGACTCCGAAGAGACCCTTCGCCGGATGGTCGAGAATCGGTTAAAAGAGGTGTGGCGGGCCGACGCGGCCGCCATCTTCGTATGAAGACGGTCTACCTCGACAACAATGCCACCACCCGCCTGCGCCCCGAGGCGCTTCAGGCGATGATGCCCTTTCTGACCGACCTCTACGGCAACCCCTCGTCTCTGCACGCGTTCGGATCCCAGGTCGGCCGCGCGCTCGACACCGCGCGCGAGCAGGTCGGGGCCCTTCTGGGTGTCCGCAGCCAGGACATCGTGTTCACCGGGACGGGGACCGAGGCGAACAACATGGCGCTGAAGGGGTATGCGGAGGCGAACCCCGGGCGGAAGCACATCGTGACGACGCCGGTGGAGCATCCGTGCGTGCGGGAGGTCTGCGCCTGGCTGGGGGAGCGCGGTTACGAGGTGACGGAGGTGCCGGTGGCGGCCGACGGGACGCTCTCGCCGGACGCGTGGAGGGCGGCGCTCCGGAAGGAGACCGCTTTCGCGACCGCGATGGCGGCGAACAACGAAACCGGCGTGATCTTCCCGTATGAGGAACTCGCTGCGGCGTGTGCGGAGAAAGGGGTCCCGTTCCACTGCGACGGCGTGCAGGCCGCGGGGAAGATCCCGGTCAGGCTGGCGGAGTCGGCTGTTTCGTCCATGACGGTCGCGGCGCACAAGTTCGGCGGCCCGAAAGGAGTCGGGGCGCTCTACGTGCGGCGGAATGCGAGGCTGAAGCCGCTGCTCCACGGGGGGCACCAGGAGAAGGGGCGGCGCGCGGGGACGGAGAACGTGGCCGGGATTGCGGGGATGGGGGCCGCGGCGGATGCGGCGCTCCGGGATCTGCCGCTGGAGGAGTCCCGGGTCCGTCCGCTGCGCGACCGGTTCGAGGCCGCGATCCTGGGGCGGATTCCCGGGGCGATCCGGAACGGGCACCCGGATCAGCGCGTCCCGAACACGTCGAACCTGGGGTTTTCGGACGTCGAGGGGGAGGCCGTTCTCCTGATCCTTTCGCAGTTCGGCGTCTGCGTGTCGATCGGGAGCGCCTGCTCCAGCGGGTCGACCGAGCCGTCGCACGTCCTCCGCGCGATGGGGGTCCCGAAGTCGCACATCTTCGGGTCGCTCCGGTTCTCCCTCGGCCTCGACACCACGCCGGAGGAAATCGACTACGCTTCCGCCAGGACTGCGGAGGCCGTGGCGAAGCTGCGCAAGGTGGCGGGAAAGGAGGCGGTGAGGCGATGAAGCGCGCGCTGCTGGCGGCGATGGCGATCTGCGGATGCGCGGACACGCACATCATGATCAACCGTGCCTATACGACGGACGGGTACACGGTGAAGGGGATCCATGGGACGTACGTGTGGTCCGAGAAGAAGCAGCGCGCGTCGCTGACGACGGGGGAGGGGTTCGAGGCGCGCGTCTACACGGACCGGGACGGGGACGGAGCGGCCGACGAGGTGCTGTACCAGTACGAGACGTTCACGCGGGACCAGGCGGGAACCTCGGAGATGTTCCGCAGGGCCGATGAGGACATGGATCTGGCGCGGGCGCGGTACGATATCCCCGGGCTTCATGCCGAGTGGAAGGCGATGACCCCGGACGAGCGCGCCCGGCGCGAGGACTATTTCAAGTAGCCCGCCCCGAGGAGAAAGGCGATGAGCGCGCTGGACGCCGTCGGCTTTCCCACCCGCGGACTGTCTCCCGACGACCTGGCCGGCCGGCTTGCGGACTGGGTGCGCTGGCCGATCGAGCGCGGCGGGGCGAGGGACGTCGAGCGGGCGGGGCGGCGTCTGCGCGTCCACGAACTCCCCCTGGGAGGCGGCGCGCACCTGGTGACCGTGGTCGAGACCCGGAAGCGGTATTTCCTGCCCGGGGAGGAGATCGTCTGCTTCTTTCCGAGCCATGCAGGGACGGAGATCCGCGCTCTGGAGATCTACGGTGTCGACACCCCGTCCTGCCCCCTCGAGCCGTTTGCCACCGTGGCGTTTCCCGAGCGCATCCGTTTCCGCGTCGGCAATCCTTTTGAGGCCACCCCCGAGCCCGGCCGGAACTACCCGGGGGCGCTGACGCTTCTCGCGTCGCGCGTCGAGGCGGCGCCGGAGGGGACCCGCCCGATGGTTCTTGCCGCCTCGCTCGCGCATCACGATCCGGAGCTCCCGGCGGAGCTGCACGCGGTGGCCGGTCGGGTCGAGGAAAGGGGTGGGTTCGTGAATGCCGCGACCGGCGAGCCCGTGATGCGGTGGATCGTCTCGACCCCGGGAGGCCGGCTGACGGTTCTCGCCCGGGCGCAGGGCGTCGCCGCGGCGCCGGAGGTCGGGGAGATGGCGGCCGCGGAAGGGGAGTTCGTGGGGACGCTGGGGGGGGCCGGCGCATGACGCTTCACCCGGTCGTTCCGCCGCTGGCCGCATTCACGCTGGTGCTGGCGGTCTGGGTCGCCGTGCGGGTCCTGTTCCGCCGGCGCCGTGTTGAAGTCCGCGATGACGGGCTGATCGTGGACAGGACATTTGCGTTCGGCTGGAGGGACATCCGCCGGCTGGACTTCTGGATCGAGCGCGGCGTCGCGAGGTTCGTCGTTCACCTGGGCGCATCGCGGTACGCCTTCGCCCATCCGGAGGCGACGGTGAGCGATCCGCTGAAGCTCAAGCACCTCATCATCGAGAAGTCGAAGCTCGTGAAGGATCCGCCCGCCGCGCCGCGGGTGGAGACGTTCGTCCGTCACGGGGACACGGGGCGGCTCCCGCGCGGGCTGCTGGGCGACCTGCCCCGCCCGACGCGGCCTCACGTGATCGGGACGGCCCTGGCCGCGATCGTCCTCTGGGTGACGCAGGCGAAGTGGATCGCGACGGCGATCTCGCTGGCGGTGTCCGCGGGCGCGTACCGGTACCTGTTTTCCAGCTGGTCATTCTCCGTGGGCCTGCTGGTCGTGCTGCTGATCCATGAGCTCGGGCACGCCTGGGTTGCGCGGGCGCACGGGTTGCGGGCCGGCGCTCCGATTTTCATTCCGCTTCTCGGTGCGTTTATCGCGCTGCGGGGCCAGCCCCGGGACGCCCTGGTGGAGTCTGAGATCGCGTATGGCGGCCCGCTGGCCGGCGCGCTGGCGTCGACGGTCGCGTTCGCCGCCAGCTACGTCTCGGGGTCGCACCTGTGGCTGGACGTCGCCTGCGCCGGGTTTGCGTTCAATCTCTTCAACATGATTCCTGTCCACCCGCTCGACGGCGCGCGGATCACGAGCGCGATCACGCCGCGACTCTGGCTGTTCGGCGTGGCGTTCCTGATCGGGACTTTCGCGCTGACCTGGCACCGGTCCGAGTATGCGGCGGCCAACGTGATGTTCCTGATCATCGCCAGCGTGGGGGTCTCCAACGCCCTGCACGCGTGGTTCCAGCCGTCCCGCCTCGGTCCCGCGTCCTACTACTCCGTGCCGGGCCCGTACCGGTTCGCGATGGGGGCGGCCTATTTCGGGCTCAGCGTGTTCCTGGGGTGGATGACCTACACGTGCTTCCGGCTGGGGGCGTTCCCGCAGCTCCGCGGGTGAGGCGTCCGCCGGGAGGTCAGCGGGCCAGCGCGTCGCCGCCCGCCTGGCCGAGTGTTCCGGGGCGCTGCGCAGAGCTGGGGGTGGACAGGGGGGTCGGGTCGATCAGCGTCCCGGGGTGGCGTGCGCCGGAGACCCGGCTGGCGTCCCCTCCCCGCTGACCAC
>JABWAY010000214.1 GCA_013360825.1 Candidatus Brocadiia bacterium
GTCGGCCGCGAGCGCGAGCGCGAGCGCCGCCGCCGGCCTCACTCCACCACCGCGAGCAGTTCCCCCTTCTCCACCGCGGCCCCGGCCTTCGCCCTCACCTCGACGAGCTTTCCGGCCCGCGGGGACCGGATCTCGTTCTCCAGCTTCATGGCCGCCAGCACCAGCACGGGCTCCCCCTCGGCCACCGGGTCACCCGGATTCCTGAGAACCGTCGTGATCAGCCCGGGTATCGGCGCCCTGATTTCGGCGCGCCCGGCCGCGCCCGACCGGGCCGCCCCGAGGGCGAGGAGTTTCTCGAAGCGGGTGTCCCGGGCCGTGAACTCGTAGCTGATTCCGTCGAGGACGAGTTCCCAGGATTCCCCCCTGCGGGCGACGCCGACCCTGTGTCGCCCGTTGTCCGTGACGGCCGTGCGGATGGCGCCGCGGCGGTCGTCGAGCCGGACATGCCAGGTGCGTCCGCCGTTGGAGACGGTGTAGCCGCCGTCGCTCTCCGCGACCTCGACGGTGAAGACATCGTCTCCGTGGCGGACGGTCAGCTTCACCCGCGGAGTCCCTCCCGCAGGGCCTGGGATTTCCACGGGGAGGGGCCGGCGGCCGGGCCCGGTCCCGCCTCCGGCGTCTCCTGCCGCCGCCGGCGGTATTCGAGCGCCGCCACGATCGCCGCGGCCTCGTCCAGATGCGGCCGGTCGATCCCCTTCATTGAGAATTCATTCTCGACAAATCCGGTGTGGAAGTTCCCGGCGCGGAAGCGCGGGTCGGCCAGAAGGTGGAGATGGAACGGGACCAGGGTCGGCACGCCGACGATGACGAGCTCGCTCAGCGCGCGACGCAGCCGCTCGATCGCTTCCGCCCGGTCGCGCCCCCAGCAGATCAGCTTCGCGATCATCGAGTCGTAGAACATCGAAATCGTCCCCCCCGCCTCGACGCCGCAGTCCCACCGGGTGTGCGGCCCCGACGGGGCGTCCAGCCCGAGGATCGTCCCCCCGCCGGGGGCGAAATTCGCGAAGGGATCCTCCGCGGTGATCCGAGCCTCGATGGCGTGCCCGCGGGGCGCCAGATCGTCCTGCGTCCACGGCAGCTTCGCCCCCTCCGCGACCAGGATCTGCGCCTTCACCAGGTCGGTCCCGGTGATCATCTCCGTGACGGGGTGCTCGACCTGCAGCCGCGTGTTCATCTCCAGGAAATAGAACTTCCCGCCGGCGTCGAGCAGGAACTCCAGCGTCCCCGCGGAGACGTACCCCACGGCCTTCGCCAGGCGGATCGCCGTCCGCCCCATCTCCGCGCGCAGCGCCGCGTCCACGACCGGGCTCGGACCCTCCTCGATCAGCTTCTGGTGGCGGCGCTGGATCGAGCACTCCCGCTCGTTCAGGTGCACGACGTTCCCGGCGGAATCCCCGAACACCTGGATCTCGATGTGCCGCGGGCGCTCGACGTACCGCTCCAGAAAGACGCTCCCGTCGCCGAACGCCCCCGCCGCCTCGTTCCCCGCCTCCCGGACGTTCCGCTCCACGTCCTTCGCCTCCCGCACGACCCGCATCCCGCGCCCGCCGCCACCCGCGGCGGCCTTGATCAGCACCGGGAACCCGATTCCCGCCGCGATCGCCCCCGCGTCGTCCTTCGGCCCGATCGCGCGGTCCAGCCCGGGGACCGTCGGCACCCCGGCCTTCTTCGCCAGCTGCCGCGCGTGCACCTTGTTCCCGATCGCGTCGATGGACTCCGCCCGCGGCCCCACGAACGCCACCCCCGCCTTCGCGCACATCCGCCCGAATTCCGCATTCTCCGACAGGAACCCGTACCCGGGATGCACCGCGTCCGCCCCGCTCTTCTTCGCCGCCTCCAGAATCAGGTCCCCGCGCAGGTACGACTCCTTCGCCGGCGGCGGCCCCAGCCGGTGCGCCTCGTCCGCCACCTGCACGTGCGGCGCCCACGCGTCCGCGTCCGAGTACACCGCCACCGTCCGGATCCCCATCTCCCGGCAGGTGCGCATCACGCGAAGCGCGATCTCCCCGCGGTTCGCGACGAGCAGCGTCCGGATTTTCCGCGGTTTCACAGCGGAATGTTCCCGTGCTTCTTCGCGGGCAGACTCTCCCGCTTGTTGCGCAGCAGCTCCAGCGCCCGGCAGATCTCCCCGCGCGTCGTCGCCGGCTCGATCACCTTGTCCACGTACCCCTTTCCCGCCGCGATGTACGGATTCGCGAAGCGCTCGCGATACTCCGCCACGAGTCGCGCCCGCTCGGCCGCCGGGTCGGCGGCGGATTCGATCTCCCGCTTGAAGAGGATGTTGACCGCCCCCTCGGCGCCCATGACGGCGATCTCGGCCATCGGCCACGCCAGGTTGACGTCCCCCCGGACATGCTTGGACGACATCACGTCGTAGGCGCCGCCGTACGCCTTGCGGGTGATCACGGTGATCTTCGGGACCGTCGCCTCGCAGTACGCGTACAGCAGCTTCGCCCCGTTCCGGATGATCCCGTTGTGCTCCTGCGCGACGCCCGGGAGAAATCCGGGGACATCCTCGAAGGTGACCAGCGGGATGTTGAAGGCGTCGCAGAAGCGCACGAAGCGGGCGCCCTTGACCGCGGAGCTGATGTCGAGGCACCCCGCGAGCACCGCGGGCTGCTGCGCGACGATCCCCACCGCCCGGCCGCGGAACCGGGCGAACCCGACGATGATGTTGGCCGCGAATTTCGCGGCGACTTCGTGAAAGCTCCCCGGGTCCACGACCCGCCCGATCACGTTCTTCATGTCGTACGGCTTCTTCGGGTCCTCCGGGATCACCCGGTTCAACCCCTCTTCCCGCCGGTCCGCGGGGTCGTCGCACGCCACGGCCGGCGACTCCTCGAGGTTGTTCTGCGGGATGTAGGAGAGGAGCCGGCGGATTCCCTGCAGGCACTCGGCTTCGTTGCGGGCCTGGAAATGGGCCACGCCGGAGGTCTCGTTGTGCACCGCCGCGCCGCCGAGCGCCTCGCTCGTCACCTCTTCGTGCGTCACGGTCCGGATGACGTTCGGGCCGGTGACGAACATGTAGCTCGTCCCCTCGACCATGAAGGTGAAGTCGGTGATCGCGGGCGAGTAGACGGCGCCGCCGGCGCACGGCCCCATGATCGCGCTGATCTGCGGCACGACGCCGCTGGCCAGGGTGTTGCGCAGGAAGATGTCCGCGTAGCCGCCGAGGGACTCGACTCCCTCCTGGATCCGCGCCCCGCCGGAGTCGTTCAGCCCGATGACGGGGATCCCGACCTTCATCGCGAGGTCCATGAGCCGGCAGATCTTCCCGGCGTGGGCAAGCCCGAGGGAGCCGCCGAACACGGTGAAGTCCTGGGAGAACACCGCCACCGGCCGGCCGTCGATTTTTCCCACCCCCGTCACGACGCCGTCGCCGGGGACCTTCTGGTTCCCCATCCCGAAGGCGTCGCAGTTGTGCGTCACGAACATCCCCTGCTCGTCGAACGTCCCCTCGTCCAGCAGGAGATCGACCCGCTCGCGCGCCGTGAGCTTTCCCGACGCATGCTGCTTCGCCACCCGCTCCGGCCCCCCGCCCGCCAGCGCACGCGCTTTCATCTCTTCCAGACGCATGAGCGGATCGGTCGCCGGCGCCGCAGGGCTCGCCGCGGCGGGGACAGCGTTCTTTGCCTTCGGGGGTTTCGCCATCGCGGGGAGTTTATCGCCGCGGGCGGGAATCGAACACGATTCGACACGGCGGGCGTGGACCTCCCGGTCGCCGGCCGGGCCCGGACCCCGCGCCTCCGGTCAGCGGAGACTCCCGCTCACCTCGGCGACCAGGTCCGCGGCGTCTTCCGGCCGGCACGCGGCCCGCTCCCGGAAATTCACTCCGACCTCCAGGCAGACATCCCACGCCGCCCATTCCCCGCCGGTCTTCCCGCGGAGTTCCTCGATCCGGGCGATCGAACGCGTCATCCGGGCGAGGACGGTCAGGTAGCGGGTCCGCCCCACATCCAGGTCCCTCTCAAACCGGTCCCGGACCTTCGCCCTCTCCTCCGCCACGGCCTTCCGCGCGTCCTCCCCCGCCTCCGGCGGCAGCATCCGGACGGCCAGGTCCAGGAACTGCCCGGACAGTTCCGCGGCCAGGGCAGACTCCCGCGCCCCCCGGGTGATCTCCGCCAGCTCCTCCATGTCGGCCGCGACACGCTTCCGCGCCGCCTCCCGGCGGACCTGCCGGTCCTCGGCGCTCACTCCCAGGGCGGCCAGGCCGGCCAGAACCGCCACGAGCAGGAGAATCCGCGGGCTCATCCAGGCCCGGGGGACGGCGGGCGGGCGGGTGCGGCAGGTGACGTTCATCGGGACGCTCCACTCAGGGACAGGGGGGACTCGGTGCGTGCGGGCCGGCAGACCTACCGCAATTGGAATGCCCGCTGCCGCCTGCCCCCGCCGCACCCCCGGCAGCCGAACGTGCAGCGGCGCCCGCACGGCGTGCACGAACGTCCGGAATCGCCCCCCCCTTCAGCGCCCCAGCCGCCACCCGCGCCTCGCCCCGCCCGGGGGCTCCCTATGTCCCCGCCCCTCAACTCCCGCCGTCGCCTCGCCGGACCAGGCGCGTCACGATGTACGCCAGCGCGACCGCCGCCACGCCCGCCACGAATATCCACTCCTGCCTCTCGGCCACGACACGCGTCCGCGCCGCCTCCTGGCGGACCTGCCGGTCCTCGGCGGCGCTCACTCCCAGCGCGGCGAGGCGGGCCAGAACCGCCATGAGCAGAAGAAACCGGGGGATGAACCAGATCCGGGGCGTCGCCGGCGGGCGGCTACGGCAGGTGAGGTTCATCGCGACGCTCCGGTCAGGAGTCAACAGGGGGACCCGGCCACTTCGAGCCGGAAGAACCACCGCAATTGGAGTGCCCGCTGCCGCCTGCCCCCGCCGCGACCCCGCCCACCGAACGTGCAGCGGTGCCCGCAGAACGTGCACGCACGCTCAGCACCGAGCCCCACCCTTCAGCGCCCCTGCCGCCCACCCGCGCCTCGCCCCGCCCGGGGGCTCCCTATTTCCCCGCCCCTCAACACCCGCCGTCGCCCCGCCGGACCAGGCGCGTCACGATGTACACCAGCGCCGCACCTGCCACGGCCGCGACCAGAATCCACTCCTGCGACATCGTTCCCCCCTCTCCTCACATCACCATGCCGCCGTCCACCACGATCTCCTGCCCCGTCATGTAGTCGCTCCCAGGCCCCGCAAGGAACGTCACCACGGCCGCAACGTCCTGGACCGTCCCGAACCGGCCGAGCGCGATGTTCTGCGACAGTGCCTTCTTCTGGTCGTCCGTCAGCTTCTGCGTCATCTCCGTGTCGATGAACCCGGGACAGACGCAGTTCGCCGTGATCCCGCGGCTCCCCAGTTCCTTCGCCACCGACTTCGTCATCGCGATCATCCCGCCCTTCGAAGCCGAGTAGTTCGCCTGCCCGGGGTTCCCCACCAGCCCGACCACGCTCGCAATGTTGATGATCTTCCCGCCGCGCGCCTTCATCATCGGCCTCGCCGCCGCACGGATAAGGTTGAACGCCCCCTTGAGGTTCACCTCCAGCACGCGGTCAAACTCCTCGTCCTTCATCCGCATCAGCAGATTGTCCCGCGTGATCCCGGCGTTGTTCACGAGGATGTCGAGCCTGCCGAAATCCTTCAGGATCCGCTCGACCACCGCATCGGCCTCCGCAGACTTCGAAACGTCCGCGACCGCCCAGGCCGCCTTCCCTCCCCCCGCCTCGATCCCGCCGACCGCTTCCTTCAGCAGAGCCTCATTGGTCGCGACGCAGAGGACGGCCGCGCCTTCGGCCGCGAGCGCCTGCGCCAGGCCGCGGCCGATTCCGCGCGAGGCGCCGGTGACAAGCGCGGTCCTGCCGGTCAGTGTGGGCATGGGGTGTCTCCTTGAGTGGGTGAGAGCTTAATGGCGGCGGCGGATCCGGCAAAGAGAACCGTGCGGCTCAGGGGGCGTAGTCGGTGAGCAGCGGCTCCTGGTCCCCCGCGTCGACGAACAGCAGCCACGCCCTGCGCCCCGCGTGGAGTTCCCGCAGCGCGCGATCCTCGGCGCTCCCCCGGCTGCGCACCCAGAGGACGGGCTGGGAAGCGGGTTCCGCGCCGTTCCACACCCACTCGAGGTGCGGGAGATGGCGGGGGCCGTAGCGGACGAAGACGATGTCGTCCCCGTGCGACTCGACCAGCCGCTGTTCGGTGCTGGCGCGCAGGTGGCCGAAGGCGTCGGAGGTGTCGGCGTCCTCGAGGAGGCGGACAGCGAAACGGCCGCCGACCACCGCGAGGACGACGGCGACCGCCACCGCTCCCCTGCCGCGCGCCCGCCGGGCGTTCACGGCCCGGAGCGCCTGGGCGACCAGAAGGAAGCCGCCGGCCGCGGCGGGGGCGGCGTAGTGCGGGAGGGAAACGGTTTCCTGGGCGATCGCGGCGAGGACGAGGAGAACGGTGACGGCGGCGAATCGCGAGGCGCGGGCCCGGATGAGAGCGCGGCCGCAGAGGAGGAGGAGTGCGGCCAGGGCGGGGGCGAAGGGGAAATCGACGGCGCTCCAGAGTTTGAAGGCGATCGCTCCGGCGAGCGTGCCGGGAGATGCGGTCTGGCGGGCGCGCGTGTCGGCCTCGTCCTCGAAGAAGGCGCGGATGACGGCGTGGCGGTGTTCCGGCGCGGGCGGAGGCGTTCCCCACATCCAGGGGCTGATCCGGGAGTTCTGCAGGTGGTAGGCGAAGTACGGCATGCGGAGGGCGGAGCCGGTGACGGCGCGGTTGTAGACGGCGAGGAAACCGAGGGCGATCGAGGTCACGGCGAGCATCGGCGCGACGACGCGGACCACCCAGGCGCCGCCGCCGACCCGGCCCGGGGAGCGCAGTTTCCAGGCGAGGAATGCGGCGGCGGGGAGCGACGCGACGAGGCCTTCGAAGGGTCGGGTGAGGGCGAGGATGCCGAGTCCCGCGCCGAGAGCGAGGGCGGGCACGACGCGCGGACCGGAGCGGAGACGGCCGACGGCGCCGAGGAGAAGGGCGCCGCCGAGCGCGGCCAGGGCGCCGCCCCAGAAGCTCTGGGCCCAGTATCCCGCGATGCCGAACCGGGCGAGGGCGACGACC
>JABWAY010000215.1 GCA_013360825.1 Candidatus Brocadiia bacterium
CCCGGCCCCCCGCCGGCCAGCGCCCCGACGATGCACGCCGCGGCCGCGATCCCGACCGCGAGCGCCAGCATCCCCCGCGACCCGCCCACCGTCTAAGCCGGACCTTTCCGGTTGGCGCCGCCTTTCGCCACGAGCGTCGACGCCCGCAGCAGGGAGTCGAACGTCCCGGCGTCCGACCACCACCCCTCGAGGACGTCGTGCGACATCGTCCCCTGCTCGATGTAGAAATTGTTCACGTCCGTGATCTCGAGCTCGCCGCGCCCGCTCGGCTTGCAGCGCTTGATGAACTCCCACACCTGCTCGTCATACATGTAAATCCCCACCACCGCGAACCGCGACTTCGGCTGCTTCGGCTTCTCCTCGATCCGCACCACGCGGTCCCCCTTCAGCTCCGGCACGCCGAACCGCTCCGGGTCCGGCACCTCCTTCAGCAGGATTTTCGCCCCGCGGGGCTGCGCCTGGAAATTCCGAACCGCCCGCTCGATCGTCCGCTCGATGATGTTGTCGCCCAGCACCACCGCGATCCGGTCCCCCCTGGCCCACTGCTCACAGATCCCGAGCGCCTCCGCGATCCCGCCTTCCCCCTTCTGGTAGGCGTAGTTGATCTGCTTGAGCCCGAAGTCCTCGCCGTTGCCGAGCAGCTTCAGGAAGTCGCCCGCGGAGTTCCCGCCCGTGACGATCATGATGTCGCGCAGCCCCGCGTCCACCAGGGCCTGGATCGGGTAGTACACCATCGGCTTGTCGTAGACCGGAAGCAGGTGCTTGTTGGTCACCCGGGTGAGCGGCAGCATCCGCGTGCCGAGGCCGCCTGCGAGCACGATTCCTTTCACGGGGCCGATCCTCCTGTTGGGGCGGGGGCGGAGTGTAACGGGCCGGGCGCGCGCGCCGCCAGCATTGCCCGCCCTGTCGCTACGGCGTCAGCATTCCCGAGGCAGGACTGGAGGGGGCGCCCTCGAAGGGCTTCTTCGGAATCCTTCCGGCGAGGAACGCCAGGCGACCGCCGATGACGCCGTGCTTCATGGCCGCCGCCATCCGCGCCGGGTCCTTCGCGTGGGCGATGCCCGTATTGCACAGAACCCCCGCCGCGCCGAGTTCCATCGCCAGCGCCACGTCGCTCGCCGTCCCGACGCCCGCGTCCACGATCACCGGCACCGTCAAGCGGTGCAGGATCACCTGGATATTGTGCGGATTCAGGATCCCGAGCCCGCTCCCGATCAGGCTCCCGAGCGGCATGACGCTCGCACACCCTGCGTCCTGGAGTTTCAGCGCGGTCACGGGATCGTCGTTCGTGTACGCGAACACCGAGAATCCCTCCTTCACCAGCACCCGCGCCGCCTTCAGGGTCTCCTCCACGTCCGGCAGGAGCGTCTTCTCGTCCGCGAGGACCTCGAGCTTGATCATCTCCGACAGGCCGGCTTCGCGACCGAGCCTGGAATAGCGGAGGGCATCCTCCGCCGTGTAGCAGCCGGCCGTGTTGGGAAGCAGCCGGTACTTCGACCGGTCGATCCGCGTGAGGATCGACTCCTTCGCCGCCAGGTCGACGCGCCGGACGGCCACCGTGACGCAGTCCGTCCCGCTCGCCTCCAGCGCCGCAACCATCACCTCCGGCGTCGCATACTTCCCCGTGCCGACGAACAGCCGCGACGCGAATGTGTGCTTCCCGACCCGGAGCACGTCCACTAGCCGCCCCCCACGAACGAAACCACCTCCACACGGTCTCCGTCCCGGAGCGCCGTCCGCGGCCGGTCCGCGCGCGGCACGATCGCCAGGTTGACCTCGGTGGCGACCATCGGCTCCGTCACGCCGATCTCCGCCAGCAGCCGGTCGAGCGTCATCCCGTCCGGCACACGGCGGGACTCCCCGTTCACGATGATGTCCACGGCCCCGATTCTAGCCGCGCCCAGGGGATTTGCCACAGTTCCGCCCCCCCCCAAAGCAGCGGGCTCCGCAGGACGCGGAGCCCGACGGGTGCGCTCAGGACCGGAACGTCGTTAGCGGTAGACCTTCTTCACCTTCTTCTTCCCGATGTTCCGGATGTTCTTCTCCCGCTGCTTCATCTCCCGGCGGCGGCGCTCGCTCGGCTTCTCGTAGTACGCCGAACGCTTGATCTCCTTGAAAATCCCCGCGTCGTTGCAGATCCGCTTGAACTGCTTGAGCGCGCGATCCAGCTGGTCCTTCTTCTCAATGTTGATCTTGATCATTCGCCGGTCGTCTTCCTTTCACGGGAGGCGGGTTACGGGCCCGGTCCGGGCCCTTTCAGCTTGTCGAAACAGGTGCGGCAATATACCGGTTTGTCCAGCCGGGGTACAAATGGAACTTCCGCCTCCACACCACACCCCGCGCACGGGGTCTTGTGCTTCACCCCGGCACCCGGGAACTGCGAACGCCGCTTCTGCCGGCAGGGAGGACAGCGGCGCGGCTCATTCCGGAATCCCTTCTCAGAATGAAACTTCTGCTCGGCGGCCGTGAAAACAAAACCGGTCTGGCAGTCGATGCAAATCAGCGTCTTGTCTTCGTACGGGCCACTCATGCCCCCTCCCTGAGCAGGTGAGGCCGGTCACAATTCTGGAGTGGAGGCTACCCCCGTCGCAATTGTCCACGCCCTGAACTGGGGCCGGTCGGCCATTCCCTCACCCGGGAGCAGGCTGCGCGCGATTCTAGCACCGCCTCCGCCGGGGAAGCATCAAGGATTTTGCAGGGCCGATGCGGCCAGAATCGCACGGAGCAGCCCGAATCTCAGTCCGGTCCGGGCCGGAACCAGCTCCTGCCGGCCCAGGTGACGCATGACCGCGAGGACGACCGCCGCTCCCGGCGCGATGATGTCGTCCCGCCCCCAGGGAACCCCGATGGCGAGAATCTGGGGACGCGAAAACCGGCGGAGCGTGGCGGCGATGGAAGCGACGGTCTCGAGCGCGAGCGGCTTCCCCGGATCCGCCGGATGCGCGAGTTGCGCGATCTGGGCGACCGTCCCCCCGACGCCGATCAGGCGCCCGGGCAGATCGGGGGGAACCTCCGCCAGGGCGGCGAGGACGTGGTCCTCGAGAAGCGCCCACGCGGTGGGACGTGCCGGGGCCTCCCCGAGGAAGGTTTCGCGCAGCCGGACCGCCCCGAGCGGGAGCCGGGC
Source organism: Candidatus Brocadiia bacterium (assembly GCA_013360825.1). Classification (GTDB taxonomy): domain Bacteria; phylum Planctomycetota; class MHYJ01; order WSZJ01; family WSZJ01; genus WSZJ01. The sequence goes on from JABWAY010000215.1 coordinate 3,125, forward strand.
CGACCAGGTCACGTGATCCCCGTCCCCGGCGACGATCTCCGCAGACCCCCCGCCGACGTCGAGCACGACCGCCGGCTGCGGCGGCAGCCCGGATGTTCCCCCCAGCCACGAAAGCCGCGCCTCTTCTTCCCCGCTGATCACCCTGACCTCCACCCCGCGGCTGCGGCAGGCCTGCATCAGCTCGTCCCCGTTCGTCGCGCTCCGCGCCGCCTCGGTCGCCACGACCGCCGTCTCCGCCGCGCCGGATTCCCGCGCGAGCTGGGCGAACCGGACCACAGCCTCGACGGTCCGCCCGATCGCCTCGGGCGACAGCGGACGCCCCTCGCCGATCCCCTCCCCCAGCCGTGTGTAGGCGATCTCCTCGCGCAACGGCTCGATCCGCCCCTCCACCGCCCGCCCCACCAGGAGCTTCACCGTGTTCGACCCGATGTCGATCGCAGCGGCGATCACCGCATCACCCGCAGCAGCCCGAACGAAACCCCCATGTAGATCAGCGTCGCCGTGATGTCGTTCAGCGCCGTAATGAACGGCCCCGCGCTGATCGCCGGGTCCTGCTTCAGGCGGTGGAGCAGAAGCGGGAACGCGGTCCCGTTCACCGCCGCGGCGGTGATCGCCGTGAACATCGACGCACCGACCACGAGCCCGATGTGCGCGTCGCGCACGAAGAGCAGCCCGCTCGCGCCGATCAGCGCCCCGCAGACGAGTCCGATCAGCGCACCCACGCGAAGCTCCCCGTAAAGAATCGATGCGATCCGGCCGATCTTGATCTCCCCGGTCGCCAGGCCGCGCACGATCAGCGTCGAACTCTGTACCGCGACGTTCCCGGCCGTCCCCATCATGACCGGAATGAACAGCACCAGGGAGACGAATTCCAGCGCGCGCAGCTCCGCGAACGTGTGCTGCAGCTTCCCCACGAACAGCCCCCCGAGCAGCGGCGGGATCAGCCACGGAATGCGCAACAGCACACGCTTGACCACCGGATCCGCAAAGACGTTCACCCCGCCCGCGCCGGCCATCTTCAGCAGGTCCTCCCCCGCCTCCTGCTCCAGGATGTCCATGATCGCCTCGGCCGTCACCACCCCCAGCAGCTTCCCCTGCGGATCCGTCACCGGAACCGCCTCCAGACTGTACCGCTTCACGATCCGCGCCACCTCCTCCTGGTCCATCTCAGGCGGCACGGTGATCGGCTCGGCCTTCATGATCTCGGAAATCCCCGTCTCGGCCGCCGCGCGGAGAAGCGACCGGATCGAGAGGACCCCGCGCAGCACGCCGGCGGCGTCGACGACGTAGACGTAGACGACGGTATTGGCCTGGACGGCGCCCTGAAGTGTCTTGAGCCCCTCCGCCGCGGTGGCGTCCAGCCGGACGCTCACGCAGTTCGTCGTCATCAGCGCGCCGGCGGTCTCCTCCCCGTACCGGAGGAGCTCCTTGACCTGGTCCTTCTGGCGGCGCTGCAGGAGGTCCAGCGCGGCGTCGCGCCCCATGTCCTCGGCCAGCATCCGGACGGTCGCCGCCGCATCGTCCGACGACATCGCCCCGATGACCTTGCGAACCTCCTCGCGCCCAAGCCCGTTCACGACCTCCCGCGTCGAATCCTCGTCGAGCTCCGCAAGGACCGCCGCCGCGGTCTCGAGGTCCAGCAGGCGGAAGACCCGGATCTTCTCCTCCGCCGAAAGGTCCTCCAGGATGAAGGCGAAGTCCACGGGGTGGACGATCGCGACCATTCCCTCAATCTCCTCGCTCGAAACGCCCTTCCGCTCGAGGATCGAAGTCAGTTCCTGGATGACCGCCTGGTTCTTGTCCATCGCGGGTGCCGGTCCATGGTGTCGTGGGCGCCCCGGGGCGCCGCGGGTCTCACGGGGCGCCTCGCGCCCTGCGGGTCATTCCTTTGCTGCGTCCTCGGCCGGCTCGTCCACGTCGAACGCCGTGTCCATGTCCCACCCGCCCTGGAAGTCCTCGATCCGGTCTTCCTCGCGCTTCCCCATCGCGCCCGTCGCAATCATGTTGTACACAATGTCCCCGAAATCGCGGCTCGCCGTCACTCCCCACTGCCGGAAGACCATCGGCGCCAGCCTCCCGAACTCCTTCTGCGCCAGCCGACGCACCCCCTCCAGCAGCTCCTGCCCCGTCACGTGCTGACGCTTCCCCTTGATCGCCGTCATCGTGAAATCCAGCGCCTGGAACGTGAACGCGTAGGCGTCCGGCGAGAAACGCGCGTCGCGCTCGCGCACCTGGCGGATCATCTCGCTGAAATCGACCGGCTCGCGTGTGTCCTCGGCCATCAGTTCCCCTTCGGCTCCCTGGTTTCGATGCGTGGAAACAGCACGGTGCCTTCACGGACCTTTCCGCCGGGCGCCCTCAGCACGAACGCCCGGGACAGGGCGCCCGGGGCCGGGTCGAGGCCGAGCTGCTCGCGGATGCGCCCCGCGGACTGCGGGATGAAGGGGTGCAGGAGGACGCTCAGGTACTCCATCGCCGTCGCCAGGTTCGCCATCACCGTCTGCACCCGCGCCGTCCGCCCCTGCTTGTTGAGCGTCCACGGCGCGTTCTCCTCGATGTACTGGTTCGTGCGCCGCACCGAGTCCCAGATCCGCTCGAGCGCCTCCGACAGCGCCAGCCGGTCCATCGCCGCCGACACGCCGTCGAAACACCCCTCCAGGTGCGCCGCGAGCGCCCCGTCCTTCGGGTCCGGCTCCGAGGCCGCCTGCACCGTCCCCGCCGAAAACCGGTGCATCATGTTCAGCGTCCGGTGCAGCAGGTTCCCCAGGTCGTTCGCCAGGTCCGCGTTGTAGCGCAGCGTGAACGAATCCCAGGTGAAGTCACCGTCCCGGTCCCACGCGATCTCCCGCAGCAGGAAATACCGCAGCGCATCCGCCCCGTGCGGCTCGATCACATCCCACGGATCCAGCAGATGCCCCGTCGACTTCGACATCTTCTGCCCCTTGTAGTGCACCCATCCGTGGCCCCAGACGGACTTCGGAAGCGGGAGCCCCGCGCTCAGCAGCATCCCGGGCCAGAGCGCGCAGTGGAACCGCGTGATGTCCTTCCCGATCACGTGCAGGTCCGCCGGCCAGAGCCGCTCGAAGCGGGCCGGGTCGTCCGGAAACCCCACGGCGCTGATGTAGTTGATCAGGGCATCGAACCAGACGTACATCACGTGCGAAGGATCGCAGGGAAGCGGGATTCCGAACTTGAAGGTCGACCGGCTGATGGAGATGTCCTCCAGCCCGTCCCGGACCACGTTCAGGACCTCGTTCCGGCGGATCTCCGGCTGCACGAACTCCGGGTTCTCCTCGATGTGCCGGCGGACGGCGTCGGTGTACTTCGAGAGCCGGAAGAACCAGTTCTCCTCCTCCAGCTTCTGCGGGGGGGTGTTGTGGTTCCGGCACCGGCCGTCCACCAGGTCGCTGTCCTTCAGGTACGCCTCGCACCCCACGCAGTAGAGCCCGACGTACTTCGCCTTGTAGATGTCCCCCTTCGCATGACACCGACGGAAGAACTCCGTCGCGCCGGCGATGTGGCGCTTCTGCGTCGTCCGGATGAAATCATCGTTGGAGATGTGAAGCGCCTTCCAGAGGTCCGTGAACTTCGGCTCCATCCCGTCGCAGTAGGCTTCCGGGTCCATCCCCGCCGCGACCGCCTTCTTCTCCACGTTCATGGAGTGCTCGTCCATTCCCATCAGGAAATGGACGTCGTATCCCTGCAGTCGTTTCCAGCGCGCGATCGCGTCGGCGCCGATCTTCTCGTACGCCGTTCCGCTGTGCGGGTTGGAGTTCGCGTAGTCGATGGCGGTGGTGATGTAGTACCTGGGCATGGGGAGTTCCTACGAGGGACCCGGGGGCGGAGGAGGAGGTGGAGGGGGTGGCGGCGGCGGCGGCGGACCTCCCGCAGGCGGAGTTCCGCCGGGCGGC
>JABWAY010000216.1 GCA_013360825.1 Candidatus Brocadiia bacterium
CGGCGCGGGGCGCGGCGCTCCGTTCCGCGGGAGGAGTCGGCGCGCGGACGGGCCGGGTCGCGGGCGCGGAGAGCCTGCTCCTCCGCGCGCTGGAGGTTTTCCGGGATGCCGGGGATCTGCGCGCGCAGGGGCTGGTCCTGGGAGAACTCGGCGTCCTCGCCATGGAAACGGGACGCCCCCGGGACGGGGAGGCCCGGCTGTGCGAGGCCCTGGCCGTCCATCGCAGAGTCCTCAACCGCGAGGCCGAAGGGGTCGCGCTCAGCAATCTCGCCGTGGTGCTTCAGCAGACCGGACAGGTCGGGCAGGCGCGGAAGCAGCTGGAGGCGGCGCTTGCGATTCACCAGGAGGTCGGGAACCGGCCGTACGAGGGGCAGGCGCTGGCAAGCCTCGGAGTCCAGCTCCGGCATGAGGGGCGTCCCGCCGAATCGCGCGTGCTCCTGGCGCGAGCCCTGGCGATCCACCGGCGGTTCGGTCACCGTGCCGAGGCGGGGAGGGTGCTGGGCTTTCAGGCGGACGCCGACCGCGACGCCGGGAGGGTCGCGGAGGCCGAGGCCGGGTATGCCGAGGCGCTGCGGATCCACCGGGAGGTCCAGGATCGCGGCAAGCAGGGGTACGTCCTCGGAAGTCTGGCGACCCTCTACCAGAACACGGGACGGCTCGCCGAGGCTGCTGAGGCATTCCGGCAGTCGCTGGCCCTGCTCCGGGAAGCCGGCAACCTGCGGACCGAGGGAGTCATCCTCGGAAACCTCGGCCGGCTCTCCTTCGAGACCGGGCGCCCCGCCCAGGCCATCGCCGAGTGCGAGCAGGCGGTCGCGATTCACCGCGAGGTCGGGAACCGGCGTTCCGAGGGGATCGTCCTCGACAATCTCGCGACGATGTACGACTCCACCGGACGGACAGTCGAGTCGGACCGCGCGGCGGCCCAGGCGCTGGTCATCCACCGGGAGATCCGCAACCGCCCCCACGAAGCGACCCATCACTGCAGCCGCGCGCTGGTCTTCCTCAGGCGCGGTCAGGTGGCGGCTGCCCGGCGATCGTGGAAGGAGGGAAATACGATTCTCAGCACGCTCGGAGATCCGGCAGGCCTCGCCGCTCATCGCGCTGAGATGAGGGAGGCCTGCGAAAGAGCCGGAGTTCGCCCGTTCCCGGGGACCGGTCCCTGATCCGGGAGGAAACGGAGCTCATTCCGGGACGATCCACGCGCCCTTCCGCGTAGGATCGACAGATCCGCGGGGGCCTTCAGGAATCACTCGATGCGCCGCTCTCACCTTGTCCTCCCTCTCCTTCTCGCGCTCGCTGCCGCGGCGCAGGAGCCTGCGAAGAAGTCGGAGGCGCAGTCGGCCCGGGAGATTGCGGACGCGATCCGCCATGTCCCCCACTGGCTCTGGGCCGAGGGGAAAGGGCGCGAGGAGGTCCGGAAAGTCGTGGAAGCGGCGGATGTGCTCGACCGGCCGCTGACGCGGCGGCAGGCGCAGGGGCTCCTGGATCTCCTGGCGGGCGGGAACCCGTGGCTCACCGACAAGACCGGCTCCGGGGTGCTCGAGATTCCGACCGGGAAGGACGGGGAGACGACGAAGGCGTGGTTCCAGCTCCCCCCGGGGTACAAGCCCGGGAAGGACAAACCCCCCGGCCTCGTGATCGCCCTTCATGGGGGCCCCGCGCCCGATTACAAGACGGCCTTCGTGACGGCGCCGCAGGCGAAACAGAAGCTGATTCTCTGCTCGCCGGCGTGGATCGGGGACCCGACGCGCGTGGTGATGGAGACGATCGACGGGGCGGCGCGGCGCTGGAACGTGGACCGGTCGCGCATCTGGCTGGTCGGGCATTCCGCGGGAGGGGTGGGGTCGTTCATGGTCGGGCCGCCGAATGCCGACCGTTTCGCGGGGATCGCCCCGTTCGTGTGCGGGATGGAGCACGGGGACCGGCTGAAGAATGCGTACCACCTGGCGGTCTATCACGTGCTCGGGAAGAAGGACAACGCGTTCTTCCTCGATACAGGCCGCAAGAACAGCGAGAAGCTCCGGGAGGCCGGCGGGGCGCTCCAGGTCGTGGAAAAGGACGGCGGGCATGATGTCTTCCCCGACGAATGCGACAAGGCGCTCGCCTGGCTCGCCGCCCGGCCGCGGGTCTTCTGGTCGAAGGATGTGCGCTGGACGCGCGACCCGGCGCGCGGGCCGGGGGGCGTGTTCTGGATCGACACGGAGGCGGCCCCCGGATCGTTTACGGCGAAGGTCGACGGGAACACGATCACGATCACGGGGATCCGCCCGTCCGCGCTCTTCCTCTCGGACCTGCTTCTGGACCTCGACCGCCCCGTGACCGTCACGCTCGACGGGGAGACGGTCTTCGAGGGGATCGTCCCCCGCACCCTCCGGACCGCCCTCGAATGGGTCGACGCCCGGAAGGACTTCACGACCGTCCCGGTCGCGCGGGTGTCGCTCAAGCCCTGACTCCGGCCCGGCCCCCGGCAACGCTCATTTGACGTCCGGGCGGCGCCGGTGTTCAGTCACCGATACAGACACAGCCGGCCGCGTTCCCCGAATCCCCCCCAACCCGCAGAGGGACCCATGCCCCCCACCCTGTTCTCCCCCTTCCACCTCGGCCCCCTCACACTTCCCAGCCGCATCGTCATGTCGCCGATGACGCGCAACCGCTCGATCGGAAACGTCCCGGGCCCGCTCGTCGCCACCTACTATTCCCAGCGCGCCTCCGCCGGGCTGATCGTGACGGAGGGAACGTCGCCCTCCCCGAACGGGCTCGGGTACGCGCGGATCCCGGGGATCTATTCCGAAGCGCAGGTGGCGGGGTGGAAGGGTGTTACGGCGGCGGTGCACGGGGCCGGCGGGCGGATTTTCCTGCAGATCATGCACACGGGGAGGATCGGGCACGCGGCGAATCTCCCTGCCGGGGCGGTTCTGCTCGGCCCCTCGGCGGTCGCGGCGGCCGGGAAGATCTTCACGGACACGCAGGGGATGCAGGCGCACCCGGTGCCGCGGGAGATGACGGAGGCGGAGATCCGGCAGGCGATCGGGGAATTTGCGGCGGGCGCGCGCCACGCCGTCGCCGCCGGATTCGATGGCGTGGAACTTCACTCCGCGAACGGCTACCTCCTCGAGCAGTTCCTGAACCCGGGTTCAAACCGGCGGACGGACTCGTGGGGCGGATCGATCGAGAACCGGTGCCGGTTCGTGCTCGAGACGGCGGGGGCGGTTGCGGCGGCGATCGGGAAGGAGCGGACCGGGATCCGGCTTTCGCCGTACGGGGTCTTCAACGACATCGCGCCGTTCCCCGAGGTCGCCGCGCAGTACACCTTCCTGGCGGAAAAGCTCGGTGCGCTCGGACTCGTCTACCTCCACGGCGTCGATCACTCCTCGATGGGCGCGCCGAAACCGGAGGAATCGACGATCCGGGCGATGCGGGCGGCGTTCAGGGGCGCCTGGGTGCTGAGCGGCGGATACGACCTTGCGCGGGCGGAGCAGGATCTCTCCTCCGGCCGCGGAGACCTGGTCGCGTTCGGGCGGCCGTTCGTCTCCAACCCCGATCTCCCGGAACGCCTCCGCACCGGCGCACCGCTCGCCCCGGCGGACATGAAGACGTTCTACACGGCGGACGCGAAGGGCTACACGGACTACCCGCCCCTGAACGGCTGACCCCTCCCCGCCCGCTCAGAAGGCCAGTTCGAACAGCACCTCGAGCTTCAGCCCCTTCGGCGCGTTCTCCGTGTCGTCCAGCACATGGGCCACGCTGAGGATGATCGGGATGTACGCACGCTGCAGCACGTAGATGTCGAACTGCAGCGTCGCCCCGATGGAATAATGCCACTCCTCCCGGATCGGAGCGGCGAGCATGAACCAGACGTTCTCCTCGGCCGAGATCGCCCCGACGTCCGCGAATACGCTCGCCCGGATGTCCTTCAGGATCGCGATCTGCACCGGATCGACCCACGCAACGTCGCGCCACAACGGAAACCGGAGCTCGGCATTGAGCCAGGCGACGTCCTGCCCGCGCGCATTCCGGGACCCGTAACCGCGCACGCGGTCCTTCAGGTTCAGGTTCTCCGCGTCGGGGCCGGTCGCATGAACGAACCCGATCCGCGAGGCGAACACCACGTCGTGGAACAGCTCCACGTAGAGCTTCCCCTCCAGCGAGTACGTCGTCCGCTCCAGGTCGCTTCCCAGCGCAGGGGTAAGCCAGGTCATCCCTGCGGACACCGCGTACCCCCCGATCGGGTTCTCGCGCCGGCGCGTGACGTTGCGCCGCGAAATGCCCAGACTCAGCCCCGATTCGAGCGTCGTTCCCTCCGGGTCCGGATCGTCCTCCTCCAGGCCCGAGCGGTCGATCCGGCGGATGAAGAGGCTCGCGCCGATCTTCGTGTAGGCCTCGATGGGAAGCGTCGCCCCGGCCTCCGCGCCGAGGACGATTTCCGTCTCGTCGTCGTCGGTTTCGTGGTTGGCGCGGGCCCTGATGAAAAGATCCGGGCGCAGGATGCGGTTGGTGTAGGTCGCCTCCACGCCGATGTCGTGCCCCTCGCTCCGGAACCGGTAGCGGATGTCGACGCCGAAGCGGTGGCGGAGGAGGACGTCGGACAGCGAGGCGCTGGTGGGCAGGACGGACTCCAGCCTGATTTTCGCCTCGTAAGGGAGGACTTCGAAGACGTCGACGGCGGCCAGGGTGTACCGGCGTGCGATGGCGGCCCTCGCGGGATCGGCGGCGGGAACCGGGGCGGCGGACTCGCGCGGAGCCATCAGGCGCGCTTCGAATCTCCCGTGCCGGAACACCGTGAAGGCGAGGGACGTCCCGTCCGCGGACCAGCGCGGGGCGAACGCGCCGCCGGGGACATCGGTGTGGCGGGTGAGCCGGCCGGCGTCGAGCGCCAGGGAGTAGAGATTCGGAATCCGGTCGGGATCGGCGCAGAACGTGACGGCGGCGCCGTCGGGGCGCCACGTGGGGCCGGTCTCGTCATGCGGTGTGTCGGTCAGCCTCTCCCGCCGGCCGTCCGCGACCGAGATCCGCCAGAGGTCGGTCTGCCCGCCGGTTTCCACGGCGCAGGCGATCCAGCGCCCGTCCGGCGACCAGGCGGGGTCGCTCTCCGGCAGCGCGTCCGCGGTCAGGCGCTCCGCCCTCCCCGAGGCCACATCGACGCGGTACAGGTCGGCGTACCCGTGCCGCTGCCCGACCAGCACGAGCTGGCGGCCGTCGGGCGACCACTGCGGGGAGGCCATGTCGTCGAGGTGAAGGGGCACGGTGCGGAGCCCGGAGTCCAGGGAGAGGAGGCAGAGCACGGGTTCCGCCGAGCGGTCTGCGACGAAGCAGAGGGAGCGGCCGTCCGGCGACCAGTCGAGGCCGCGGAGGCGGGCGTGGAGTTCGTCGAGCGCGACGTGCAGGATGAGCCGGAGCGGGCGGGTTTCCTCCCCGGTCGCCAGGTCGGAGACCACGAGGTCGAAGTATCCCGCCGAGTCTTCGAACCACGCCGCGGTCCGGCCGTCCGGCGACAGGACCGCCCCCAGCTCGTAGTGGCGGTCGTACTGCTCGCGCCGGCCGAGCCGCCGGGAATACCCGTCCGCCTCCTCTCGCGCCTCCTCCGGCCGGAACCGCGCCTCCAGATCCCGTGAGAATCGGATCTCAACATCGGCATACGACACCCCGCACGCCCGCTCGATGTGCCGGGTCGTCGGGAACGGCAGATCGCTGTCGAAGACGTGCATCAGACGCTTCGGGGACCCCCGCGCCGTCTCCCGCGAGATCCAGTCGACCGCCATCGCCGCCTGCACGAGCATCGGGTAACGGAAATGGCGGCTCAGGTGGTCCTCGGAGTGGAGGGTCGTGAGGGAGGGAAGCGCGCGGTCCAGGACGGCGTCGCGGATGAGCATCTCCTCGACCGGCTCCAGCGGCCCCGCCTGCGAGGCGGCGATCCCGAGCGTCACCCAGACCGGGTAGAGGCTGGACTTGTACTCGTAGATCGAGGCGACGAGGGAGGTGCGGCCGAAAAGGCGCTGCTGGACCGCGATCTGCGCCAGCTGGAACTCCAGCGTGCGCTGCATCGAACGGTTCGAGGCCTCGAGCGGCACGATGATCCGGCGCTTCCGGATCCCCGCCAGGACCGGAAAGAGCTGCCCCGCGTTTTCGTCGTCCGCTTCGTGCTGCCCCGCCTCGAGGATCGACCTGTAGAGGATGACGCGGATGCGCGGCTCGTAATCGTGGTCGAGATCCTTCTCGATGCGCGGCTGGGCGGCCAGCAGCCAGGCGGCGACCTCCCGGGCGCGCGGGAGAAACGCCTCGGCCGGGTAGTGCACTTCGAAATCCCCGGCCGTGAGCACATGCCACTCGATGGGCGTCCGGATCGCCTCCTGCGCGTCCGCCAGGCGGGCCGGGACGAGCGCGGCGAGCGCGACCAGGACCAGCGAGGGAACGGCGGCGATTCGGCGGCGGGGCATCGGTCCGCCAGACTGAAAGCTGCGGGGGCCGCGGTCAAGGAGAACGAGGGGTCCGGGACCGGCCCGCGACGTCAGCTCGCGATGCTTCCTCCCCCGCGCCCTGCCCCGTAGACTTCCCCCTCCCCTGAATCCCCGGAGACGCCGCGATGCCGCTCACAGGCCGCAACTTCCTCACCACCCAGGACTTCTCCCGCCGCGAACTCGAGCAGATCCTCGCGACCGCCGTGAAGCAGAAGAAGTCCGGCTGGAAGCCCCTCAGGTCCAGGCCCCGGCTGGCCCTCCTGTTCTTCAACCCCTCCCTCCGGACCCGCTCCTCTTTCGAGCTCGCCGCCTGGCAGCTCGGCGGCCATGCCGTGACCCTGCAGCCCGGCAAGGACGCCTGGCCGATGGAGTGGCGCGAGGGAATCCCGATGGACGGCGAGGCGGAAGAGCACGTCAAGGACGCCGCGCGCGTCCTCGGCAGGTTCTTCGACGCGGTCTGCGTCCGGTGCTTCCCGAAATTCCAGGACTGGAGCGTGGACCGGCAGGATTCGATGCTGCACGCGATCGAGAAATACGCCGGGGTGCCGGTCATCAACATGGAGACGATCGTCCACCCCTGCCAGGAGCTCGCGCTCGCCCTGACCATGAAGGAGAAGATGAAGAAGACGGAGGGGAAGAAGTTCCTGCTCACCTGGACGTTCCACACCAGGGGGCTCAATACCGCGGTCGCGAACTCCGCCGCGCTGATCTCGACCAAGATGGGGATGAACCTCACCATCCTCCGCCCCCCCGGGTACGACCTCGACCCGATGTTCCTCGACCAGGCCCGGAAGAACGCGAAGGAACAGGGAGGAAGCGTCGCGGTCACGGACAGCATCGACGAGGGGTACCGGGGCGCCGACTTCGTCTACTGCAAGAGCTGGGGGCACCTCGGTTACTTCGGGAACTGGGAGGCCGAGAAGAAGGTCCGCGAGCCGTTCCGGCATTTCATCGTCAGCGCGGACAAGATGAAGAAGACGAACAATGCCTTCGTCTCGCACTGCCTGCCGATGCGCCGGAACGTGAAAATGACGGACGAGGTGGCGGACTCGAAACGGTGCCTGATCATCGACGAGGCGGAAAACCGGCTGCACGGGCAGCGGGCGCTGCTGACGCACCTCCTGGCCTGAGCCGGTCCCCGCTCAGGTCCGGGTATGCGGCGTCAGCTGCTCGATCAGGTCGTCCACCCCGGCCGGATCGATCGTTCCGAGCACCTCCCCGTTCGCGGAGAGAACACGGAGATCCGGGAGGCTTGAGACCTGGAAGCGCCGGGCGACCTGGACCGCCGGATTGGCGGCGGACCGGTCCGTCAGGTCCATTTTCACGAGGACGAACGACGCCAGCAGCGGGCGGACGCGGGGGTCGGAGCGCTCGGCCTCGAGCTCATTGCACCCCCCTCACCAGTGCGCCCCGAAGTCGATCAGGGTCTTCCGGCCGGTTTCCCGGGCTTCCGCGAGCGCGGCCTCCAGGTCGGACTTCCATGCAAGTGTCGGTGCCATGCCCGCCAGTCTACGGCATGAGGCTGAAATGGTGAACGGAGAGGGGAGATCCCCTGGGTTCCCTCCAGGACGCCCCGGGAGATTCCGCTTGACCTAACCCCCATCAAATCATAGGGTTCTGCGCTTCGGCGGACACCTGACCGCCGGCGTTCTTAACCGGGAGCCTGGACTCCCAACACTGTTCCCAATGGGAAGAGGAGCAAGCGAATGATGAACTGCAGTCGGTGGTGGACCGTTGCGCTCGTGCTGGGGCTGAGCCTTCTCGCGGTGACGGGCTGCCGCAAGAAGTCGAGCCGCCGGACGACGAACATCAGCGGGGCGGATATCTTCACGACGGATAAGTTCCCCGGCGCGGAGGTGCAGGACGGGAACGTGGCGGACGACAAGCGGGCGTTCAGCCCCTCGGGCGAGGATTTCGTCAGCGGCAGTCTCCAGGTCACGCAGAACGGGACCCGCGGGACGGCGATGGCGACCTACCGCACGAGCACGAGCGGCCTCTGGGCGAGCTACTTTGACGGTCAGTGGACGCCGCCGGTGAAGCTGCAGGCGCTGGATGCCCCCGGGGTGCCGTCGGTTTCGTCGAGCGACCTCGTGGTGCACGCATTCATCAACACGGACGAC
>JABWAY010000217.1 GCA_013360825.1 Candidatus Brocadiia bacterium
CGGCTGCGGGCGCTTGTGGACGCGCCGCCTGCGGACGTGCCGATCCACCCGGAGCGGGCGGTGGCGTGGTTCGAGCGGGAGTCGGGGCTGACGCTCGCGCCGGGGCAGCGCGACGCGATCGTGGCGGCGATCCGTGGGAAGGTGACGGTGATCACGGGCGGGCCCGGGACGGGGAAGACGACGCTCGTGCGCGGGCTGACGCGGATTTTCGGGCTGAAGGACCTGCGGCTCGCGCTCTGCGCTCCGACCGGGAGGGCGTCGCGGCGGCTTTCGGAGGCGGCGGGGATCCCGGCGAAAACGATCCATCGGCTGCTGGAGTGGAACCCGGCGCGGCTCGCCCCGGCCCGGGACCTCGCGCGCCCCCTGGAGGCCGACGTCGTCATCGTGGACGAGTCCTCGATGATCGACATCTTCCTTCTCCGGCAGCTGCTGGAGGCGGTCCCCGCGGCCGCGCGCGTCGTCTTCGTCGGGGATGCCGATCAGCTCCCCTCGGTCGGGCCCGGATCGGTCCTCCGTGACATCATCGCCTCCGGCGTCGCCGGCACGGTCCGCCTCACGGAGATCTTCCGCCAGGACGCGCGGTCGCTCATCGTCTCCAACGCCCACGCCGTCCTCCACGGAGAGATGCCGGAACCCCTCGGCGAGGATTTCGCCTTCCTCGAGCGCGACAATCCCGAGGCCGCCCTGGCCGCCGTCGTCGAACTCGCCACCCGCGAACTCCCCCGCCGGCTGGGCGTCCCCCCCGCGGAGATCCAGGTCCTCGTCCCGATGCACAAGGGGACGCTCGGCGCGATCGCGCTCAACGCGGCGCTTCAGGGGACCCTGAACCCGGACGGCGCGCGGATCGTCCCCTCCCGCCCGCTGCGCGTCGGTGACAAAGTCATGCAGGTCCGCAACAACTACGAGCTCGATGTCTTCAACGGCGACCTCGGCATCGTCGTGTCCGCATCCGGCGACGCCGCCATGGTGCGGTTCTACGACCGCAACTGCGCCTACGAGGCCGACGAACTCGACCAGCTCGAGACCGCCTACGCGTGCACGATCCACAAGTCGCAGGGAAGTGAATACGCCGCGGTCGTCGTCGCGCTCCACCGGCAGCATTTCCCGATGCTCCAGCGCAACCTGCTCTACACCGCCATCACGCGGGGGAAGAAGTTCGTGGCGATCGTCGGTTCCCGGGGGGCTCTGGCCGCAGCCGTGGCAAACGACAGCGAGCGGCTCCGGTGGACGCGGCTGGCGGCGCGGCTGTCGGGGGAGGGGCGCCGGCGAACGCCGGGATAGCCGCCCCCGAATTCAACCGCCGCGGCCGCCCTGCGCGCTACAATCCTCCCCCCATGAAACGCTCCCTCTTCCTGCTCGCCCCGCTGCTCTGCGCAGGCTGCTCCTCGACCCCCACCTCGGACACCCCTGAGGAGCGGGCGCTGGACGACGTCGTCGACGTCGTGATTTCGCCCGCGGAGCGCGAACGGATTCCGCACGGGGCGCGTGAGGAGGATGGGGATGAGGCGTCGGCGGAGCCGGCCCGGGCCATCGCGCCGCCGCCGGCCTGGGGGACGATCGTGGTCGAAACCCCCGCCCCCGGGGCGGCCGTGACGGTCTCCGGTCAGCCGGTGGGCCAGACGAAGGCCGCGGCCGGCGGGGGGCGCCTGGTGATCCGCGTCACCGCCGGCGACCACCGGGTCACGATCGACGGCACCGACCGGGTCGCCACCGTGACCGAGGGAGCCGAGACGGTCGTGAGGGCCGCGGAAGGGAAGTCAGGGAGGCAGTAGGGCCGGGCTCCCGGGCAGCGCGGGCCGCACGGAGCGCGCCCGGCGCGGAATTCCGGGATTTTCCTACGGGGCCGCGGCGCGACGGCATTCAGGGTACAGCGGACCCGATACGGAGAATCAGAATGCGCACGCTCGGATTGCTGTTCCTCGCCCTCGCCGCCCTGCCCTGCGCAGCCGGCGAGAACGTCGTCCTGAGCTCGGTGAACGGGTCGGAGTTCGAGGAGGCCGCCCGGGCACTCGCGAAACACCGGGACAACGCGCCGATCGTCCCCTTCGACCCCGCCGACCCGGAGGCGGTGCTTCCGCGCCTCCGCGAACTCAACCCGCGGTCGGTGGCGATCGTGCTCCGCCCGGAGGAGATCGACGTCAATTCCGTCCGCCGCATCCTCGTGATGGCCTCGAAAGTCGACGACGACCCGTTCGTCGACTTCGAGTTCGCGTACGTCACCGGTGCGACCGCCGGGGACGCCCGGACATTCGTCGAGAACATCATCCGTGCCTCGAAGGCTCAGACCCCGCGTCGCATCGGGACCGCGCCCGTCCACGGAGGGAAGACGCCGTGCCTGGCGCGGGATTCCGAGTTCGTCCTCGGCCCCCTCCGCTTCCCCGAACGCGTCGTCGCCTTCAGCGCTCCGGACGGTGCGGAGGGACGGGATCAGACTTTCATCGATGCGAACCTGAGGTCGCTCGCCGGTTGCGGCACCATCTACATGGGCGGCCATGGCATGCCGTGGGAAGTCTCGACAGGCGCGCGGGCGGAGGACATCGCCCGCATCAACCTCTTCCCCGCCGTCGTCTTCAATTATGCCTGCCACACCGGCGTCGCCGTGCGGTGGCTGGAGGAGACGTTCGACAACGGGGACTTCGTGGCCCGGTTCGCGGAGATCGACCCCGCGAAATCGTTCGCCCTCTCCGTGATCCGCTCCGGGGCGACCGGTTACGTCGCGTACGTCAACCCGCGCCCGGCGGGACCGGAACTGAGCATCGACTTCCACCGCCTCCTCGCCGGGGCGACGCTCGGGGAGACGCGCCGCCGCGACTACGACAAGATCGTGCTCGGGTACGTGGGATTCGGCGAGAAGGGAATCGTCCCGCCGGTGGTGAAGGACGGCGGGAGAAAGCCGCGGAAAGATCTCGACGTCGTTCGCGACATGATGCTCGACGCCGCGACCGGCGGGATCGCCTACGGCGACCCTGCATTCCGGCCGTACCCCGCGACGCCGGCGGCGCTGCCCCAGTCGGTCCGGTCGAGCCGGGACGGAGCGGACCTGCGCGTCACGTTCCGCGTTTCGGCGAACTTCGTGTTCACCTGGTGCTCGGACCCGTTCGCGCAGGCCGCCGACGGCCGGGGAATGCTGATGAAGGTCTGCGACCGCGTCGAGCTGCCTCAGGGGTTCGAGCCGGGTGATCTCACGGTCGAGGCCGCGAGCTTCGGGAAAGACGCTCTCGAAACCCTTCCCGTCGTGAGCGCCGTCGAGTCCGACGCGGGGAAACGCTTCCTCCATCTCAAGGTCAACTGGGCTTACCGGAAGGGGCTCTCGGGCGACGTCGAGGTGCGCGTGAGGGTGAAGGGGAAGACGAAGACGCGGTAGGTCGGGTCGCGGAGCGGAGGAATTCCACGAGGGGCCGCTCCGCGGCGCGCGTGACGACGGTCCGGGACCCGACGCGGCAAACCCGCCCCGGACAGTCCGCCCCGGTGAACGCGGGATGAATGGAATGTCATGCGGGACTCACGGTTCCCTCACCCGGGCTCCGGACAATCTCCGGGATGCTTCATCCGACCCCACGGACCCGCCCGGCCGTCGCCGATCGATGCTGAACACGGTCGCGCCACGACCGTGCGGGACGGCGCAGCAGACCCGGTCCGCGCTCGGGACCCTCCGGGAGGCGGCGGCCTCCAGGCTGCGGCGCCTCGAATGCCCGGCGAGCCTGCTCTGCGTCCTCTCGGCGGCGTACGTCGTGCTCGTCAACAACAGCAGGATGTTCGGCCTGCTGGACGAGCGCATGGACCTCGGGACGGTGTCCGGACTGGCCGGATTCGCGGCGGTCTTTCTCGGCCTCACGGGCATGGTCGCCGTCAGCCTCCTCCTGGTCGGCGGCAAATACGTCCTCAAGCCGGCCGTGATCGTCCTCCTCGTCCTCTCGGCCGGGCTCGGATACTTCACCAACGCGTGCGGGGTCGTCTTCGACCTGAAGATGATCGAGAACATCGCCGAGACGTTCGCGGACAGGAACACCCGGGAGGCGAAGGAAATCCTGTCCGCGCCCCTCGCCCTGCGGCTCCTGCTGCTCGGCGTCCTCCCCTCCGTTCTCGTGGGCCTCACGACGATCCGCTGGCGGAGCGCCCGACGGGAAGTGCTGGAGCGCTCGATCTACGCCGGCGGAATGCTCGTCGTCTTCGCCCTCCTGGTCCTCCCGAATTACAGATTCATGCTCTTCTTCGGCCGCGAAAACGTCCGGATCAAGTACTACGCGACCCCGACGCACGCCCTGAACTCCCTTCGGAAATTCGTCGTCGCCGGTCTCCGGAGGGAGAAGCCGTTCGCCGCGCTCGGCCAGGATGCGGTCCAGAACCGGAAGGGTCGGCCCCGGAGGGTCGGCATCATGGTGGTCGGCGAGACGGCCCGGGCGGATCACTTCTCGCTGAACGGCTACCCCAGGCAGACCAACCCGTGCCTGGAACAGCGGCGGCTCCTGAACTACACCCGGACGACCTCGAGCGGAACTTCGACATCCTTTTCCGTGCCGTGCATGTTTTCGTTTCTCACCAGGAGGCACTTCACGCCGCAGAAGGGTGCCAGTCAGTCCAACGTGCTGGACGTTCTCCATCAGGCGGGGGTGAGGGTTGTCTGGATCGACAACAACTCCAGCGACAAAGGGGTCTGCGCGCGGATCGGGTCCATCAATCTCCAGCACTCCCCGGATCCGGCTTCCCCGCATTACGCCCACGGGGGTTACTACGACGAGGTCCTGCTCGAGGGGCTCGGGAGCCATCTGGAGGGAACCGACGCGGACGTCCTGATCGTCCTGCACACCATGGGGAGCCACGGCCCGGCGTACCACCGCCGATACCCGCCGCGTTTCGCGAAGTTCCGGCCGTTCTGCGGGCACGACGCGCCGCAGCACGCGAGCATCGAGGAGGTCGTGAACGCGTACGACAACACGATCCTCTACACCGACTTTGTCCTGGACCGGATGATCGCATTCCTGGAGTCGATCGACGGCTCGTGCGAGACCTTCCTTTACTACGTCTCCGATCACGGTGAATCGCTGGGAGAAAACGGGGTGTACCTCCATGGGCTGCCGGACGTGCTGGCCCCGGCCGCCCAGACGCATGTGCCGATGCTGGTCTGGATGTCGGACCGGACCGCCGCGGTGGTGGCTCCCGACATGGCGCTGCTGCAGGGACGGGTCGACGAGCCGACCTCGCATGACAACGTCGCGCACACGCTGCTCGGCCTCTTCGACGTGAAGACCGACCTGTACCGCCGGGAACTGGACCTACTGCGCGGAAAGTAGCGATGGGCCCCTGAACCCGGGCAAACGGCGCCTCAAGGGGCTTCGCGAGGCATTTCCGGACAGATGTCCGCGCAGGCGCCGCAGGGGTGTTTGCCGGTGCCGTCCGTGAAGGGAAACCCGCGGCAGACGGTCGGGTAGTCCGGCGTGTCGTGGAGCGGGCAGCCGTTGTTCTGGAAGAAGTCGCAGCCTCCGCCGCCGCCGGCATCCTCCCGCAGCCGCAGCAGGCGGAGTTGTGCGGACAGGGCATGCACGGGAGCGGCCATTCCTTCTGATGGCGCGCGAATGCGGTGCGAACGACAAGCCGGCGGCAGGCTTGATCCGCCAATGCAGGCTGTGCAGGTTCGGGGCGTATGACCAGAGGCCAGCCGGGCCTATCTCTGTCGCGCGGACACGTACATCAAGAGGTAAACGACCCCGAGCACCACCGCGAAGACTCCGACCCAGGTCGTCAAGGCATTCAGTCGCGTCAGCAGCCCCTCCATCACGGGGCGCTTTCCGGGACGTCCAGCGACACGACGCCGGCCCGCGAGCACGCGGCCCGCATCTCGACCAGCTTCCGCCCCGCCTCCGCGGTGTCCCCCAGCCCCCGCAGGAGCTCGGCGCCGTTCCTCCACATCCGGCCTGCCTCCACCGTCTCGCCCCTGCGGAGAAGGACGAGGGCCAGGTCGCACCTGTGGCAGCCTTCGTAGCGCAGGTGGCGCACCTCGCCGTGGATCTCGAGGGCCTCGCCGAGGAGACGCACCGCATCGTCCAGCAGCCCTCCCTCGGCGCGGAGAACCCCCAGCGTTCCCAGCGCGACGCCCTCACCGCGCCGGTCCCGGACGGTCCGGAAGGCGGCAAGCGACTCTTCGCAGGACCGGACCGCGGCCGGCAGGTCGCCGCCGATCCGGAACAGGCCGGCGAGATTCACCAGAACCGCCGCCGCCGGACCCCCCGCGCCCGTTTCGCGGTGAATGGCGAGGGCCTCGCGGTACTCCCTCTCCGCCTCCGTCATCCTCCCCGCGTCGCGATGCAGATTGGCGAGATTCGCCAGCACGATCCCCTCAAACCTCCGGTTGCCGACGTCGCGATGGACCGCCAGCGCTTCACGGTAGCTGCGCTCGGCCCGCTCCACCTCGCCCCGCTGCGCCTGGGAGATGGCGAGATTGCCGAGCGCGTTCCCCTCGGACTTCCGGTTGCCGAGGGATCGGTGAAGTGCCAGCGCCTGGAGGTAGAGTTCCTCCCCCTCTCTCACCCTTCCGATCTGGGTGTAGAGGTTCGCGAGATTCCCCAGCAGCGTCCCCTCGAGCCGCCTGTCTCCCGTCTCCCGCCGGATCGCCAGCGCCTCCAGATAGGCGCGGATGGCGTCGTCGATCCGACCCGTCTCGTGGAAGTCGATCGCCAGATTTCCGAGGACCAGTCCCTCCTGACGCCGATCTCCCAGCGCGACATGAATCGCGAGCGCCGCACGGTTTGCCTGCTCTGCTTCCTCCGTCCGCCCCAACTCCCGGAAGGCCACCGCCCGCGCCGCCAGCGCGATCCCCTCCCCCTTGCGGTCGCGTTCCGCCCGGAAGACCGCCAGGGACTCCGCGAACAGTCCCTCCGCGTCCCCGAACTGCCCGCGGGCCGCCGCCTCTTCGCCGGCGAGACGAAGCGACTCGCCTTTCTCGCTTCCCGCGGTCAGGGCCGCATGCGCCTGCCACGCGGCGCGGGCGGCGGCACGGAGGT
>JABWAY010000218.1 GCA_013360825.1 Candidatus Brocadiia bacterium
CGCGTCGTTCGAGGCCAGCACCCGGATCGCGATCGACGCCAGCGTCGACTCCCACACCACCACGTCCACCCGGACCGTGTTGCTCCCTTCGATCCGCACGGGCTCCGAAACCGCAAGGCTGCTCCGCCCAAGCCCCAGCCGCTCCGCCAGCCGGAGGCCGCTCGGCGCCACCGGCGGCATCGCGACCGGCAGATCCTCCGTCACGAGGGGACTCTTCAGCCCGCCTTCGCAGGAACCGCCGGTCGTGCAGGGAGTGCAGTCGATCACGCCCGGGGAATCGCAACGGGCGTGCCGCCGCAGGCGCTTCCCCGAATTCCGGCTCTCCCCGAGGAGACGCGGGGGGAATCAACGGCGGCCGGTCGGCGGATCGAGGCGCTCAACCGGCAGGAAATTGCCGCCGGGAGGCACGATCCTGCCGGTCTGGGCTTCGCGATCGCGTTGCCACTCTCAGGTTCCCGGCCGGGACGCCTCGGCCGGATCCCGCCCCCCCTCGCGCGATTCCATGCGCTCCGGGACATGTTGGGCCACCCGCAAGGGCGGAGGGGCAGGGATTTCGGCCGAGGAGGAGCGCGCGTCCGGGGGGCTCTCAGCCGTGACGGAATCGGGACAATTTGCTGCGGAGCGTCCGGTTCGCGACGCCGAGCGACCGGGCGGCCTCCCCCATGCGCCCCCCGTGCATGCTCACGCTTTCCCGGATGATCTGCAGCTCCGTCTCACGAACCGCTTCACGCAGCGTTCGCGCCTCGGACCCTCGGGTCTGGGTCGGAATCACCAGCCGGCGGCGCATCCGCGTGAGCGCCGCGGCGGACGACTCCAGCGTCAGGTTCCCGTCCCCCCGCGTCAGGATCTGGGCGCAGAACACCCGCAGTTCCCGGACATTGCCGGGCCAAGGTTGCCGGCGGAGAAATTCCATCACGTCCCCGGCGACCTCGGTGGGCGCGAAGGCGCCGAGGAACCGTTGAATGAGCAGTTCGAGGTCGCCGGGACGTTCGCGCAGCGGCGGAACCACGATCCGTTCTTCACTCAGGCGATCCAGGAGATCCCCGAGAAACTCCCCGCGGGCGACAAGATCTTCGAGATCGATATTGCTGGCGGTGATCAATCGCGCGTCCACCGCTGTGGATCGATCCGCCCCGATCGGCGTGATCGTCCGCGCGGACAGAATGCGGAGAAGCCCCCGCTGCAACCCGGCCTCGGCCCTGGCGACCTCGTCCAGAAACAGGGTGCCCTGCCTCGCCTGTTCGAAGACGCCGCGCCGGTTGGCGGTCGCGCCCGTGAACGCGCCCACGGCATGCCCCATCAGATGCGACTCCACCAGACTCACGGGAATCAACGCGGCAGACTCCGCCACCAGCGGCCGATCGGAGCGCGGCCCCCAGCGGTGGATCAGACGGGCGATCAGTTCCTTCCCGGTTCCGCGCTCGCCGTATATCAGCACCGGAACTTCCCTCTGCGCGATGAGCCGGAGTTCCCCAAGAAGCGAGCCCATGGAGGGCGAGCGCCCCACCACCTCCGGCGCCTCGGGATCGCCCGCCGGGTGCGCGACGGCGTCGAGTTCCACAGCGACGACCTTGAGGAGCGGACCGAGTTCCTCGGGGAACGCGTCTTCCCCCTGCCAGACCACCGAGCCACGGATCGACCCGCCGTACCTCACAGGGATCGCCCGCAGTCCTCCAGCCGCCGCCTCCCTCCCCGTCCTCAGAACCTCCGACGCCAGATCGCTCCGTTCCCAGTCCGCGCGCGGTTCGGAGGGCAGGCGCCCGTCGTGCTGCCTCGGAAGCAGAAGCCGAACGCGCCGACCCGAAAAGTGGGTCTTCATTTCCTCGATGCAGCGACTCACCCTCACGAACGGGCAGGTGACGTCAGCCAGCAGCCGGCACAACGCCTCTCGCGTCACCATGCCGCCACCTGCATGGTCCCCGCGCGTGGGGGGGGGGGGGACATCGGCCTCTCCTTCATCTCACCAAGTCTTCATTGCATTTGCTCCCACGCGCATGGAAGCATCCACCCCGGCTGCGATTCAAGCTCATAATGTCGAGAGGCCGAGAGATGCGGGCTCGATCGCTTATCCGGCCGATTCTTCGGCTGACCCAGGACCCCGAGCGCGTCCACGGTCGGCGTGCAGCGTCTCCTGGCTTCGCTTTGCACCCAGAGAGGTAGGCAATGCAGAAGCTGGGGATGGATCAGCATGACCCAAATTTCGCTGACCCAGTTGGCCCGTCTCTTGACATGCTGGGCGCAGATCCGAACAAGGAGACAGGTTTGGGGGCGCACCCCGGAGGGCATCAGCGCGGCCAGTTTCCCAGGGAAACAGTGCGCCCATGCCGGCAGGTCTGGAATCCGGAACCGGGAGCATTGAGACAGCCGGAGATGGCCACGGGAGTTCGCCCGTGATGAGTGCCGAAGGTCGGCCTCAGCGTTCTTCGGTCTCTTGATTCACCCCGCCCTCGAGTCTCCTACGAATTGCACTCTCGGTGCGCAGTACAATTCTTTCCAACCGAGCCCCTCGAGGGGGTACGCGGGCGAGTGAAGCCAGAGTCCTTTCCCCGCCGACTTTCTCCAGCTCCCGTAGGCATTCGACAACCACTTCGCGCACCTCATCCTGCAGCATCGGCAGCAATAGTTCCTCTGCCTTCTCTCCTGATACTGTCTTACACAGTCTGGCCATCGCAAATACTCGAACAAGGTGATCTGCGTGCGCCATGCCAAGGATCGTGTATTCGTCAGGAGCTACTGACCCACGAACCACGGGCAGGCTGTGGATAAAGACCCTGGCATTGTCATGCAGCAAAGGATTCGTGAGAATCACAACTCCGGTGTCGTGTTTCAGCGGCTCTTCCGAGCACATAGCCAAACTCATCACTGCGTAATGGCCGGAAATACCGACTTGCGCGGGAGTTCCGAGCAACGAAGCCTCCAGTAATTCGCAAACTACGATCGCCCCATGCCGTGACAATGCGTGCGCTGCAGCGTCCAGCCGTTGAATGTCCCTCTCAGCAGCTATCACTGCAGCAAGCTGCAAATGGGCCCGCCGCGAGTTGTTGAAGCCAAGGGCTCGAATTCCAGCGCGCCCCACTTTGCTGCGCCAGGTGGAAACTTCGACAAGCGCGCTGGCGGAGCGCTCTCCGGTGAGGGCGGCAAGGCTACAAAGCGACACTTCGATTGCCTCCAATGCGTCAGCATCCTCACGATTGGAACTACTCCAGGCTCCTGCGATCCGCATGAGAACATCTGACACTGACTGCCAATCGACGCCGTCGAACGCCTGACCGAAGTGATACTGCCTCATCATGAGTGAGAGAAGTGCCGACATCCCGATAATGTCTCCACGGCGACACATGTCTTCGAGACAACTCGACAACTCGCTGGATAACCGCCGCCATGGGACATTCTCTGCAATGCGCAGGTGCTGGGACAGCGATCGTGAGTCGGGTGATACTCTAATGTATCGAAGTAAATCCTCTTCCAGTTGTGGGTCTCCGAGATCATCCTCTCGCAACCCGGAATTGAACTTGGCTTCTCGAGCCAATAGCCGCTCCCGCAAACTTGACCCCGCTGGCACCTCCGATGTCCAACGGCAGCATAGGCGCTCGACCGCAGCGATCGCGCAGCACAGACCAACTATTCCCGAGCCGAGTAGAAGTCGTGTCTTGCGCTGAATATTGCGCATGTCACCTCACTCAGCTAGAGGCGGGAGATTTCAGCCACTATCTCACCCAGCCCCACGCGTTATCGAAGGCTGTGAATCCGGCGAGGTCCACACCGAGAGCGGCGACCGAATCTGCGAACCCAGGATCACCGGGAAATTGGATGCCCCCGGGCGTTAGTCGACTTCCATGGTGACCGGTCACGAGATTGCCACCAGAGTCAAAGCAGGCGTGAGTCTCTAGAATTGCCGAGCTGATACAAAGCGTCGTCGCGCTTGTCCCTGGACAGACTTGCATCGTGTAAGCTTCCAGAATCCATTTAGTGAAAATGCACACAATGGTGCCTGGACCAAATCTTCCCCCAACGGAAGCCGCTGCAGCCTGCATTGTGCCGACGCTGATACCCGGCAAGTCTTCCTTGTATGCGGTTTCTACACCGTCGTGACCTCTCTTGTAGCTGACGTAAGGGTATTCCGGAGACGTCGCGGGCGGACCCACTGCGCCGCGGGTGCCCAGGTCAAGTCCCCGAGGTCGACTGAGGCCAGGAACCTCGCCCTTGCCCTCTTCCGTCCCACTCGGTGCGAACGCCTTCCAAACCGTCTCTCTGGTTATGTAGTTAATGAAGGTGTTGTAACAGGTACGGGCAACCGATGTTGGGTCGTATGAATAGCCGAATAGGATCTCTGCTCCAAATGCCCGTGCGGTTGTTCCGCTCCTCGGCCGCTCATTAGCACGCTCGACACCCCTCACCCCGGCACGCTCGCGACCTGAGGGTGCGGTACGATCTCCGAGGCCTTTGCTGGCATCTTCCACCCATTCGTCAATGAGGTCGTATTGCATAGGCACGCCGTTGTCCCCAAGCACGACGGACCCCGGTCCGGTGCCCAAATTGAGGTTCGCGGGCGTGGTCGGATCCGTTGACCTTGGATCGCGCTGTGATTTAGAACCGCCTATCGGCGGTGCTGTGCCAAGCTCTGTGAATGCGACCTTGTCGTGTCCGGGCTGATTCAGATGCGAGCGGCTTGCAGGGCTTCCGGGGTGGAAGGTTGCCGGAGACAATAGAAAGTCGCCCCCGGGGTAGTCGTTCCCCCTGCCCACGTCGGCTTGAGTCGTCAGCCCCCCCTGAAGCTGCGTGAACTGCCCCGCCGCCCGCCGGGCATCTCCCGCGAGCAGGGCCTGTTGAAGGTAGTCCTGCGGCGACGCCTGACTCATCGATGGCCTCCTGTGAGCTTGCTGGATTTTATCAGGACGTCTCCGGCGCTGATGCCACCGTTGTTCCGCAGCGTCCCCACCCTCACCGCTTCCAACTCCTGCGCCCTGAAGCACTCCTCGACCGGCACCCGTCCCTCCACCCGCGGCACGCCTCTCCTGTTCTCCCGAAGTCCGGGTTGACGACCTGCTCTCGGCACGATGAGCGGCTCGGTCACGGGCAACCTCCTATGCGCACGAGAGGCGGGCGGCGAATTCGAGCGCGGAGGGCGCGAGCGCGAGCGGGTCCCAGACGAGGACGGAGCGCTCCGGGCCGGTGCCGCACGGGGTGCGGGGGGACGAATCGGGGGCTATCGGGACTCCTTCGCCTGGTCTTCCGTCCTTGCACGCGCATCCACCGCCGCTCATCGTCGTCTCCTGGAACTCAGCCTGCGGATCCGTGTTTGAAGCTGTCCTCGACCCGCTCCCCAGCCCCAGCTGCTCTGCCACCCGCAGCCCGTTCGGCGCCACCGGCGGCATCGCGACCGGCAGATCCTCCGTCACGAGGGGACTCTTCAGCCCGCCTTCGCAGGAACCGCCGGTCGTGCAGGAAGTGCAGTCCATCACGCCCGGGGAATCGCAACGGGCGTGCCGCCGCAGGCGCTGCCACGAATTCCGGCTCTCCCCGGGGAGACGCGGGGAGAATCAACGGGCGGCCGGTCGGCCGATCGAGGCGCTCAACCGGCAGGAAAATGCCGCCGGGAGGCACGATCCTGCCGGTCGGGGCTGCGCGATCACGTTGCCATGCTCAGGTTCCCGGCCGGGACGCCGCGGCCGGATCCGTCCCCCTCGCGCGAATCCATGCGCTCCGGGACAGGGAGGATCCGTCGGACACCCGCCTCAGGGGCGGTGGTTCAGCATCGCGTCGAGCGCGCCCTCGGCGACGTAGGCCTCGTCGAAGATGCACTCGGAGAGGTACCAGACGCGCTTGTCCTGGCTGGCGCACCGGGCCATGGCGTCCGCGGCGCGGTAGCGGACGAGCAGCGAGGGATCGCGCTTCACGCTGTCTGCGAGGATCAGGAACGATTCTTCCTGCCCGGCGGCGCCGAGCGCGTCCATCGCGAGGACGCGGACGCCGACTTCGGGGTGGCCGGCGGCGACCTGGAGGTCCGGAAGGTCGGCGAGCGCGGCCTTGCGCAGGTCGTTCCATTTCGAGCCGTCCCGGGCGGCGGCGGCGCGGATTTTCTCGAACCCGGCGCGGACTTCCCGGACGCGGGTCTGCAGGGCCCCCTCCCCGGAGAGCAGGCGGTGGCCGAGAATCGCCGTGAGGATCATCGCCGCGACCGCGGACATCCCCGCGGCCCGTTTGAGCCCTGCCGCGCGGAGGCGGGTGACGAGGGAGGCGAGGAAGAGGAGGGCCGTCCCCGCGAGGAGGACGGGGCCGAGGAAGATGCTCATCGAGATCGCGGTCCGCGAGACCTGCCGGAGGGATTTCCGCCGGTCGGCGCGGTCCCACGCGGCGCGGATCGCCTGCGAGACGCGCGCGACGCGGTCCTTGTTCCCCCCGTCGGCGAGGAACGCCGGCGTGAGAAACTGCTCCGGGTCCGCCTCCGGGAAGACGGCCTCGAGCCCGCCGGAAGAGACGGCGACCATGCCGGAGGCTCGCCCGGGGTGGGTTTTCTTGAACTCGCGCGCGGCCTCGACCACCCAGGGCCCTGCGCTCTCGTTGTAGACCACGAAGGCGTACCCGCGCCCCCGGGCCTTCGCGAGGAAGTCGTCCGGCCCGGTCGTGACCGTCTCGAGCATCCGCCACTGCTTCACGGGAAATCCGCGCGGGACTCCCCCGGCGAACAGCACCGTGTTGCGCGGATTGAGTTCCAGCGGGCGCACGGCGAACGCGGAGAGCGGCGTGTGCCGGTAGTAGAACGTCGCGAGCGCTTCCCCCGCCGGCGTGCCGTACAGGAACCGGTCGCGGACGGCGGTGTAGGCCTCGCTCTCGCGGACGCTGGAGGCGGGCCAGGAGGCGAGGGCGACGACGGAGGCGAGGCCGATCACCCAGCGGGGGCCGTGGGCGGGGGCGCGGCCGTCGGCGAGGAAGGCACGGACGAGCCCGTACCCGGTCCAGGCGGCGAGCGGAGCGA
>JABWAY010000219.1 GCA_013360825.1 Candidatus Brocadiia bacterium
CTCCCCCGCCCGACCGCCAGATCGACGTCGCGGCGCCGATCTCGGTCAAGGACTTCTGCGCCCTGATCGGCGTCAAGGCCAACCTCGTGCTCAAGAAACTCCTCGACCACGGAAAACTCGTCACGATCAACCACGCCCTCGAAGCCGACGACTGCGAGACCATGGGCCTCGAGTTCAACCGGAACGTCGTCGTCAAGAAAACCCGCTCCCAGGAAGAAAAACACTTCGACGACATCGCCGAAGCCCCGGACAAGCCCGAGGATCTCCTTCCCCGCCCGCCGGTCGTGACGATCATGGGCCATGTCGACCACGGGAAAACGTCGCTCCTCGACCGGATCCGCAGCGCGAACGTCGCCGGCGGCGAGTCCGGCGGCATCACCCAGCACATCGGCGCCTACAAGGTCGCCGCACCCCACGGCTCCGTCGTCTTCCTCGACACGCCGGGACACGAAGCGTTCACCGCCATGCGCGCCCGGGGCGCCAACGTCACCGATGTCGTCGTCATCGTCGTGGCCGCGGACGACGGAGTCATGCCGCAGACGGAAGAAGCGATCGATCACGCGAAGGCCGCGGGAGCGACGATCATCGTCGCGATGAACAAGATGGACAAGAAGGGCGCGAACCCGATGCGGATCATGCAGCAGATCTCGGGGGCCGACCCGGACCTGACCCCGGAGGAATGGGGAGGCAAGACCTACTACGCGAAGGTCAGCGCCGTCACCGGCGAGGGGATCGAGGACCTGCTGGAGCGCCTCGCCCTCGAAACACAGGTCCTGGAACTGAAGGCCAATCCCGCGCGCCCCGCGTCCGGAGCCGTCCTGGAGGCGCGGATGACGGAAGGCAAGGGCGTGACCGCGACCCTGCTCGTCCAGAACGGCACCCTGAAGCGGGGCGATGTGATCCTCGCCGGGCGCGCCTGGGGACGCGTGCGGAACATGTACGACGACCACGGCAAGTCGATCGAGAGCGCCCCTCCCGCGACCCCCGTCATGGTCGCCGGACTCAACGTCGTCCCCGACGCGGGCGACCGCTTCCACTCCTTCAAGGAAATCACCAAGGCCCGCTCGATCGCCGAGGAGCGCGCCATGAAGGTCCGCGAAACCGCCATCCTCGAACGCAAGCACATCAAGATGGAGAATCTCTTCCAGTCCATCGAGGCCGGCAAACTCCGCGAGGTCCGGATCGTGCTCAAGACGGACGTGAAAGGCTCGGTGGAGGTGCTGAAGAAGTCGCTCGAGGAGCTGACGACCGGCGAGGTGCGCCTGCGCATCCTGCATGCCGGCGTCGGAAACGTGAACGAGTCGGACGTCATCCTCGCGGACGCGTCGGACGCGATCATCCTCGGCTTCCACACCGTCGTGGAGGACCGGGCGCGCTCGATCGCCACGGAAAAGGGGGTCCAGATCCGCCAGTACGAGGTCATCTACCACATCGTCGAGGAGATGAAGCTCGCGCTGGAGGGGCTGCTCGAGCCCGCCAGGGTGGAGACCATCACCGCCCACGCGGGGGTGAAGCAGGTCTTCAAGATCTCGCGGTCGGGAAACATCGCCGGCTGCGTCGTCACCGACGGCAAGATGGAACGGTCGAACCAGGTCCGGGTAAAGCGCGACGGGAAGGTCGTCCACGACGGCCGTCTCGAGTCGCTCAAGCGCTTCAAGGACGACGTCAAGGAAGTCGCGGAGGGGTTCGAGTGCGGCATCAAGGTGGCGCATTTCGACTCCATCCAGGTCGGCGACGTGATCGAGGCCTACAAGATCGAGGAGGTCGCGCGCAAGCTCGAGCGGAAACCGGAGTCCCGCTAGTCCCGGGGATCCGCCCGCGAGCCGCGCCCACGCGCGCATGGTGATCGGGACACTGCGCGTCAGCGCGCACATCGGGGGGTCGCACTCGCTGAAAGAAAAACGGCAGGTGCTGCGATCGCTCAAGGACCACGTGCACAACCGCTTCAACGTGTCGATCGCGGAGGTGGAGGCGAACGACAAGTGGCAGGTGGCGGAGCTCGGCGTGGCGGTGGTGTCGAACGACACGCAGCACGCGCTCTCGGTCCTGCGCGAGGTGGAGTCGTTCGTGCGGAGATTCCCCGGAATCGAGGGGTGTTCGGTCGAGACGGAGGTGCTATGACCGCGAAGAGCCGGCGGCTGCCGATGGTGTCGCGCGAACTTCTCCGGGAGATCGCGACGATCGTGAATTTCGGGATGCAGGACCCGCGGATGAAGATGATCACGGTGACGAAGATCGACCCGGCGCCGGATCTCAAGTCGGCGAAGGTCTATTTTTCGCTGATCGGCACGGAAAAGGACCGGGCGGACGCGCTCCGGGCTCTGCAGGATGCCCGGAACTGGATCCGCGGGGAGCTGCGCCGGAGAGTGAAGTCGCTGCGGTACATCCCGGAGCTGACCTTCCGCTTCGACGCCTCGATCGAGGGATCGGTCCGCATTTCGAAGCTGATCGACCAGGTGGCGAAGGAGATCCAGGAGTCCCCGGTCAAGCCGTCGGCGGAGGAGGGGGTGAGCGATGACGCGCCGGAAGGCGGGTAAGCGGCGGCACGACGGGCGGGGGGCCGCGGAGCTGAGACCGGTGACGTTCCAGCGCGACTACCTGCCCCATCTCGCGGGGAGCGTGCTGGCGTCGTTCGGGCGGACGCGGGTCCTCTGCACGGTCTGCGTCGAGGAGTCGGTGCCGGGGTGGATGGCGGGGCGCGGGGAGGGGTGGCTGACGAGCGAGTACGGGATGCTGCCGGGGTCGACGGACCGCCGGAAGCCGCGCGACCGGTCCGGGAAGGTGGACGGGCGGACGGTGGAGATCCAGCGCCTGATCGGCCGCGCCCTGAGACAGGCGGTCGACCTGCGGGCGCTCGGCGAGCGGACGCTCTGGATCGACTGCGACGTCCTGCAGGCCGACGGCGGGACGCGCACGGCCTCCATCACCGGCGCGTGGGTCGCCCTCCGCGATGCCCAGGCGCGGCTGAAGAAGGCCAGGAAGATCCGGAAGCCCTTCCTCCGCACCCAGATCGCCGCCGTCAGCGCCGGGGTGGTGGACGGCCGGCCGGTGCTCGACCTCGACTATGTCGAGGACTCGAATGCCGGGACGGACATGAACCTGGTCATGACCGGCGAGGGGAACTTCGTCGAGATCCAGGGGTCCGCCGAGCGCGGGGCGTTCTCGGACGCGGACCTGGCCTCCCTCCTCGCGCTCGGCCGCGGCGGCATCGCGGAACTGTTCAGGCTCCAGCGCGACGCCTGAGGGGCGTCAACCCGCGGCCGCGCCGCCGCCGTCTTTCGGCACGACGAGGGAGACGACCCG
Organism: Candidatus Brocadiia bacterium; assembly: GCA_013360825.1. Lineage (GTDB taxonomy): Bacteria > Planctomycetota > MHYJ01 > WSZJ01 > WSZJ01 > WSZJ01. Next base: position 3,304 of record JABWAY010000219.1, read on the forward strand.
GTTTTCCGCGGCCAGGTGTCTCCGCGCCGTCCGGGCGATCCCCGAGGCCGTCACATGGCGCACGAGTTTCGGGAGCTCGAAGACGGGAAACTGCTTCCAGCCGAAGCGGAGGAGGGCGAAGGCGCACTGCTCGACCGAGTCGAAGCCGCGGAGGAACGAGCCGAGGTACTTGCGGCGGATCCGGTCGAGATCGCGCCGGCCCGGGCCGGAGGAGAGCCAGCGGCCGGCGCCCGCGACAAGTTCGCGCTCGAGCGCCTCGGGATCGTCGGTCTCGCCGCCCATCACGGTGGCGCCGAAGGTCGGCGTCGTGGAGTAGTGAGCCGAGAACGAATCGTCGATCAGCCCGCGGGAGTAGAGGCGCCCGTAGAGCGCACTTCCGCGCCCGAGCATCGAATCCAGGGCCAGGTTCATCTCGATCTCCCGGACCAGGAGATCCCGCCCCGCGGCGGGCGGCGACGTTTCCTTCCAGGCCATCAGGAACTTCGGCCTCCCGACCTGCATCCGCTCCACGCGCCTCGCGGCGGCGACGCGGGCCGGCTCCTTCGGCCGGCCGCGCCGGATCGCCCCCCCCGCCGGCAGCCCCAGGGCGGCCACGCGCGCCTCCACACCCTCGAGGATCGACGCCGGATCGACGTCCCCCGCCACCACCAGCGTCATGTTCGCGGGACTGTAGAAGGTCTTCCAGCACTGCTCCAGCTGCGCCCGCGTGATCTGCCGGACCGACTCGACTGTGCCGCCGATGTCGATCCGCGCCGGATGACGCACGTAGAGCGACTCCTGCAGATTCTGGTACAGCCTCGAGTCGGGCATGTCGTGGTACATGCGGAGTTCCTGCTCGATGATGAGCTTCTCCTTCTCCACCCAGGCGTCCCGGAAACACGGGGCGAACACGAGGTCGGCCAGCGTGCCCAGGTTTTCCTCGAAGCGGTCGATGCAGGAGAAGTAGTACGCCGTGCTGGAGTACTCCGTGAACGCGTTGGAGGTCGCGCCGCGGCGCGAGAACTCGATGAGCAGGTCGCCGTGGTCCTTCTTGAACATCTGGTGCTCGAGAAAGTGGGCGATCCCGTGCGGCATGGAAAAGGAGGAGCCCCCCTGGCGGAAGTCGTTGTCGATCGACCCGTAGCGCGCCCCGCAGATCGCGATCTTCTTCTGCATCCCGGGCTTGGGGTAGACGAAGGCCCGGAGGCCGCAGGGGAGGAGGGCCTCGTGGTAGACATCGTCGAGGAGGGGCGAGGGGTGAGCGATGAGGTTCATGGGGCGGAAGCGTAGCGCCGGGAGTGACCGGCGGCCAGTTTCGGTTGGCGGAGGGTGTGGGGATATTGACATCCGGCGGTTGCGGGGTTACCTTGAAGCGGGCGCTCTCCGGCCCTTCCCGCGCCCGTAAACCCTTCGACCCCTTGACATTAGAGCGACGGCGGCTCTTCGGAGCACCCATGGAACCGGTCCTGCAGGTCGCCCTCGATTTTCTCGAACTCCGGCGGGCCCTGGAACTGGCCGCCGAGGCGGTTCGGGGCGGCGCGCAGTGGCTGGAGGCGGGGACGCCCCTGATCAAGTCGGCCGGGCTGGACGCGGTCCGGGAACTCCGCCGCGCGTTTCCGAAGCACACGATCGTCGCGGACCTGAAGACGATGGACGCGGGCCGGATCGAGATGGAGGCGGCGGCGAAAGCGGGCGCCAGCGTCGGGACGGTGCTGGGGACGGCGAGCGAATCGACGATTCTCGAATGCATCGAGGCGGGGCGGCACCACGGGCTCGACATCCATGTCGATCTCCTGAACGTTCCCGACCCGGCCGGGCTGGCGCGGAAATGCGAGGAGTGGGGCGCGCATCACCTCGGGATCCACATGCCGATCGACGACCAGATGCGCGGGCACTCCCCCACGGAGCTGCTGAAGCTCGTGCGCGCGGCGACGCGGCTTCCGATCGCGGTGGCGGGCGGTCTCAACTCCGAAACCGTGGTCGACGCGCTCGAGGCCGGGGCGGACATCCTGATCGTCGGCGGCGCGATCACCAAGGCACAGGACGCCGAGAAGGCGACGCGCGAGATCCTCCAGGCCGCGGCGACCCGGAAAAAGATCGCGACGACGCTGTTCAAACGCGGGACGACGGACGACGACCTGCGGACGATCCTCCTCACCGTCTCGACGCCGAACATCTCCGACGCGATGCACCGCAGCGGCGAGCTGCCGGGAGTGAACTCCGTCAACCCCGGGTTCCGCCGCGCGGGCCCCGCCGTGACATGCCGCACCGCCCCGGGCGACTGGTCGAAGCCGGTCCGCGCCATCGACGAGGCCCGCCCGGGCGACATGATCGTCATCGACGCCTGCGGCCTGACCCCGGCCGTCTGGGGCGAACTCGCGTCCCACTCCTGCATGAACAAGGGAGTCGCCGGCGTCGTGATCCACGGGGCGATCCGCGACATCGACGAGATCCGCCGCATGCAGTTCCCCGCCTGGGCGACCCACATTACCCCGACGGCCGGCGAACCCCGCGGCTTCGGCGAACTCCAGGTCGCGATCAACATCCGCGGCGTCGAGATCCGCCCCGGAGACTGGATCGCCGCCGACGACTCCGGCGTCGTCCGGATCCCCCGCGCCCACGCCATCGAAACCGCCAACCGCGCGATGAACGTCCTCGAAGCCGAAAACCGGCTCCGCGAGGAGATCGGCAAGAAAGGAACCCTCGCCCAGGTCGTCGAACTGGAACGCTGGGAGAAAGAGATCGGCGACCGGCACGGACGGAGCTAGCCTTTCCCGCTGTCCCCCTCCTGGAGGAGCCGACCATGGTCCCGCGCCCCGCCTCCGACCGCTGCGATATCTGCCGCCGCCGCGAGCCGAGCAACACATGGTCGACCTTCGACGGCGACCGCCGCGTCCGGGAACGCCACCTCTGCGATGTCTGCGTCCGCGTCCGCGCCGCCCTCTCCCGCGCCCACCGCTGCGCCAACTGCCTGAAACAGGACGCCCGCCGCTTCCGCCTCCGCTTCGCCCCCGGCGGCATGTTCATCCCCGTCTGGATCTGCCGCCAGTGCTGGGTGCATCAGGACGTCGTGGACCGCCTGCACCGGCGGATCAAGGGGGTGGTGAAGCGTCGCGGGACGGACGACGAGGGAGGACTGCAGCGGGACATCGAGAAGCTCCTGGGCGGCGGGGACCCGGGCCCCCGGCCCGACGGCGATGATGTAGAATAGGGATCCGAACGCATGGAGGTCGGAAGTGGCGAACGCGCAGAAACGGTGTGAGAAGTGCGAGGAGCAGCCCGCGACGGTGCACCTCACGGAGATGTCGAACCAGCACGTGGTGCAGGAGCGCCACCTGTGCGACGTCTGCGCGGCGAAGGAGGGGGTGATCGGGAAGATCAACGTCTCCCTGGTCAGCGAGCTTCTCGGGACCCTGAAGGAGAAGCAGAAGGCCGGGGGATCGCCGGCGGAGATCGAATTGAAATGCGCGGACTGCGGGCTCAACTACGCCGAATTCAAGGCGAAGGCGCGGTTCGGGTGCGCGCGGGACTACGACGTCTTCCGGAAGCACGTCGTGACGCTTCTCGACAAGATCCACGGCGCGACGCAGCACACGGGCAAGAAGCCGCGCGGGCTGCAGGCGGTCCAGGTGCCGCCGGCGGCCGGAAAGCTCCCGGCGGCGCCGCAGGCCGCG
>JABWAY010000220.1 GCA_013360825.1 Candidatus Brocadiia bacterium
AGCTCGTGGCGGACCTCGTGGCGGCCGGGGGACGGGCAGGGGTGGCAGGGGCGCGCGCTGGCACCCTGGGCGCTGTCGGGAGCGGGGCTCCTGTTCGTGGCGGGGTACTCTCAGTGGGACGAGGAGTCGGACCGGCGGTACGACGGGAAGACGCGCCGGTGCGTCACCAACCCGGTCTGGTTCACGTCGGTCCGGATCGGCGCGTCCGCGACGCCGGCGGTGGCGGACGGCAAGGCGATCGTGCCGCCCGGGAAATTCATCGCGACCTTCCGGGCGGACCACGCAATGCTCGACGCGGCGCCGACGGTCCTCCTGAAACAGTTCAACGGCGAGGGGGACAGCGTGCAGGCGACGTACCGGCTGGTCCCGACGCGCTCCGATACTGACGGATTCTGGCGCCCCGAGGTGCGCGACGGCGCGGGCGGCGAATTCGAGGCGGATGACACGATTCTGATCGCGGTGAACGAGGAGCCGATCCTGCTCGGCCTGCCGTGGTACCCGCGCGAGGGGGTCGACACGTTCGCGGTCATCCTGTCGGGGACGAAGGACACCCACGGGAACGCGCTCAACGCGGTCGCCGCGAAAATCGAAATCGAGTGGCCGGTCGGGCTTGTTCCGCTTCCCGACGAAGTCTCCCTCCCCGATCCCGCGCCCGGCCAGGGAGCCGGGGAGGGACTCGCGACGCTCCCGGTGCAGCCCTCCGAGACGATCTCCGTCCCGAAAGGCGCCACCTGCGGCGGGAAGGCAATCCCGCCCGGGAGCTGGTCGGTCCCCGGGACGATTCCGGAAGCGGGGATTCCCCTGGTCGTGACCTGCGGGACGCAGACCGTCACCGTTCTGCTCGTGCGGGCCACGGACCCGGGCCCCGCCGCGCCGTCGCTGGCCCGTGTGCGCGGCGGTGGGTTCGTGGGGAGCGTCCCTGCGCCGGGTGAAGGTCCGGCGCAGGTCTCGATCGCGAACCACGCCGAACGAACGATCGTTGTGGCAGAACCTGCCGTCGTCAGCGGGGCCGGATGCGTCTTCACCGCGCCCGACCTCGCACCCGGCGCCTGCACGGCCACCATCCGGCAGGGGGGGAAGACCGCGAAGCACGATCTCGAAGCGGTCGCCGTCGTCCTCCGGTGGGACGGTCCGGCGGCGACCGTGGGTGAGTTGCGCACCCTGCGCCTCGAACTCACCGGGGCTGCCCGGCCGGCCGACTGGACCGTCTCCGGGTCGCTCCGGATCCGCGACGCGGGGATCGTGTCGCTCGCCGCCGGGGTCTTCCGTGGCGCCGACGGATCCCTGACGCTTCAATCCGTCCGCGGCGACGCAGGGATGCTCCTGACGGCGCGTGCGGTCCGGGAAGGGGCGATGGAAGCGGAGTACGAGCTCGCGGCCCGCCGGAAACCCTGAGGACAGCCCTCCCTCCCCTTGACCGCCCTTCAGCGGCTGTATTACGATCCACGCCATCGTAATACTTCCAGGGGAGCTCCCATGCCCGCGCTCGTCCGCCTCAGCATGTCCCTCGATCAGTCCCTGAACGACCGCATCGACCGGATGATGCGCGAGGGACGGTACGCGAGCCGGTCGGAACTGTTCCGGGAACTCGTCCGACGGCGCGCCGTGGAAGCGGAGTGGGACGGGAATCGCGAGGCGCTGGGGACGATCACGCTGGTCTATGACCACGACAACCGGACGCTGTCGCGGAAGCTCACCCGGGCGCAGCACCGGCATCACGGGAACGTGCTGGCGGCGACGCATGTGCATCTCGACCGGCATCTGTGCGCCGAGATGATCATGGTGCGGGGGAAGGCGCGGCAGATCCGGGAGCTGGCGGACGAGCTGGGGCACCAGAAAGGGGTGCTGCACTCGGCGCTGTCGATGAGCAGCACGGGGAAGGCGCTGCGGGCGGCCGGCGGGGACGCGCACGGGCATGGCCATGCGCATCCGCATGGTCCGCGGGGCCGGAAGGGCGCGCATGCACATCCCTGACGGGTTCCTGAGCCGGGATGTCTGCCTCGCGACGGGGGCGGCGAGCCTCGCGGTCTGCGCGCTGGCGTCGTGGCGGGCGCGCGCGACGCTCGGGGAGCGGCAGGTCCCGCTTCTCGGGATGACGGGGGCGTTCGTGTTCGCGGCGCAGATGCTGAACTTCCCGGTGGCGGGGGGGACGAGCGGGCATTTCCTGGGGGCCGCGCTCTGTGCCGCGCTGCTCGGCCCGCTGTCGGCATGCCTCGTGCTTGCGCTGGTCCTGGGGATCCAGTGCCTGCTGTTCGCGGACGGCGGCCTGACGGCGCTTGGCGCGAACGTCTTCAACATGGGGGTGGTCGCGGGGGTCGGGGGGTGGGGGATCCTCCGCGTCCTGACCGCCGTCCTCCCGGCGCGGCGCGGCGTCTTTCTCGGCGCGGCGTTCGTCGCCGCGTGGTCCTCGGTCGTCGCCGGCTCGGCGGCGTGCGCGGTCGAGATCGCGCTGTCCGGGACGATCGAACTCCGACTGGTGCTCCCCGCGATGCTCGGCGTCCATGCGCTGATCGGGGTCGGCGAAGCGCTGATCACGGTCGCGGTGCTGGGGACGGTTCTCGGGGTCCGCCCCGACCTGGTCGGCGCGTGGCGGGGTCCGGCGGCGGCGGAGGCCGCATGAAGAATCTCCGGACGTGGGCGTTCTGCCTGATCGGGCTCGGCGTCGCCGTCGCGCTGGCGGTCTTCGCGTCGCCGTTCGCGTCGCAGGATCCCGACGGGCTGGAGAAGGTCGCGGAGGACCAGGGGTTCCAGGAGAGCGGGGAAGTCGAGCCGGCGTGGGACCGCGCCCCCGCCCCGGACTACCAGTTCCCCCGCGTGACCGACCGGCGGCGCTCCACGGCGCTCGCCGGGCTGGCGGGGACCCTCCTCGTCTTCGGGGCCGGCGTCGGGCTCGCCTGGGTCCTCCGCCGCAGAAAGTCCCCGGCGAGTCCCTGATGCACGTTCCCTTCGACCCCCACCTGCTGCGCTCCGCCGGCCCCCTCCAGGCGCTCGACGCCCGCTGCAAAGTCCTCGGGTTCGCGGCGCTCATCGTCTGCTCCGTCTCGGTCCCGCGCGAACGGTGGCAGCCTGCGGCCGCGTTTCTCGCCGCGGCGGCGCTTCTCCTCCTCCTCGCCCGCCTCCCGTGGGGGCCGCTCCTGAAACGGCTCCTCCTCCTCCTCCCGATCCTCGCCGCGGTCGCGCTGGTCGTCCCGCTCTCGAAGGCCTGGGCGGGCGCGGACCGCGTCGCGCTCTGGCCCGACGGCCCGCTCGTCCCGCGCCCGGCGCTCCTCGTCGCCTGGAACGTGTCGGCCAAGGCGCTCACCGGCACCGTCCTCGCCCTCGTCCTCGCCGGCACCACCGGCGCCCCCGCGCTCCTCGACGCCTTCTCCCGGCTCCGGTTCCCCCGCCACCTCCTCCTCATCGCGTCGTTCATCCACCGCTACACCGCCACGCTCGTCGAGGAACTCGAACGGATGCGCCGCGCCCGCGACGCCCGCGGCTGGCGCGGCCGCTGGCTCTGGCACACCCCCGTCCTCGGCCGCATGCTCGGGACGCTCTTCCTCCGCTCCTACGAGCGCGGCGAACGCGTCTGGCTCGCCATGCTCGCCCGCGGCTGGAACGGCCGGTTCTACTCCTCGCCGCCCCGCCCACTCGCCCCCCACGACCTCGCCTTCGTCGGCTGGATGCTCGCCGCCGGCCTCGCCCTCCGCTTCGCGTGGGGCCTGTGACCCCGCCCGCCGTCTGCATCCGCGACCTCACCTTCCGCTACCCGGACGGGACGATGGCCCTCCAGAACCTCTCCCTCGAAGTCCCCCCCGGCGCACGCGTCGCCCTCCTCGGCTCCAACGGCGCCGGAAAGTCCACCCTCCTCCTCTGCCTCAACGGACTCAACGATCCCGCCGGCACCATCGAGGTCGAAGGCGTCCCCGTCACCCGCCCCAACCTCGCCGCCCTCCGCGCCCGCATCGGCCTCGTCTTCCAGAACCCCGATGACCAGCTCTTCTGCCCCACCCTGTTCGACGACGTCGCCTTCGGCCCCCGCAACCAGGGGCTCCCCGAAGACCAGGTCCTCACCCGCGTCCACGACGCCCTCCACGCCGTGGGTCTGGACGGGCTGGAAGAGAAGTCCGCGTTTCACCTCAGCTTCGGGCAGCGGAAGCGCGCGGCGCTGGCGACGGTGCTGTCGATGAAGCCCGGGATCCTCGCGCTCGACGAGCCCTCCGCCAACCTCCACCCCCGCGCCCGCCGGGAGCTCGCCGCCGTCCTCCGCGCCGCCGGCGGCACGCATCTCATCGCAACCCACGACTTCGACCTCGCCCGCGACGTCTGCGACCGCGCCGTGCTGATGTGGAAAGGGCGCGTGGAGGCCGAGGGGACGGTCGCGGAGATTCTCGGGGACCGGAAGCGGCTGGAGGATGTCGAGCTGGAGTGAGGGATCGCGCGGGCGAGGCCGGCGCGACGTGCGGATCCGTCGTGTGCGACCGGAACGCGGGTCGAGATTCGCGGCGGACGGTTCTGAATCAGTCCGCGAACGATCCGCGGCAGTGAAAGCCTGCGCCCGGGAAGGCTGCGGCCCGCGAATTGCGAAGTCGTGCCGTCGATGCCTGATGACCCCCGCCTGCCGGCCGTGAGCTGCTGCAACTCCTGCGAAACAGGGAGCGGCTGCAAAGATGCGGCACCCGCCGAGCTTCTGACCCCTGGGTCGGACCGCTCACCCCTCCTCGTGCCCGCCTTCGCGTACGCGCCCGAGGTTGAAGGGATCGGAGGAGTTGAGTTCGACCTCATTCCCGGCGTGCCCCGGAAAGTCGCCTGGCGTCAGGCGCTGATCGACACCGGCACCCCTCCGCTCCGGGAGGTCTCCCAGGCCTACGCAGTGGGGTCCTGCAACACCGTGCGGGTGGTCGTCGTCGTCCTGAGCCTGAACGGTCAGGGGACCGTCGCGATTGAAGGAAGCCTCGACAAGGCCTGCTGGGAGGTCGTCACGACGACGAGGGTCGGGATCACGTCGCTGGGAAAGAAGGTAACGAAGCTGGCCGGAATCACCTGGCGATTTGTGCGACTGCAGTACGCGACCACCTTCTCCCCTTACCGCGCTGTTCTCTCCGCTTCGATTTCGGGAACGATGCTCTAGCCGGCTTTCGGGATGTCACCCACATTTCAAGGAGGGCCCGTGTACACGAAGCTCGCAGAACGTCTGGCCGTTACGCAGGGTACGAATCAGCTGAGCGCCGCAGTCTCGATGTCCGGGGCCAATGCCGCCCGGATCGGCGCCACCCTGATCAACCTGAACGGCGGGACGAACATCGCCCTGTCGCTTCAGGGATCGAACGACCTGGCCAACTGGGAGGACATCAGCGGCACGCTGACCCTCACGGCGGCGGGAGCCGGATCCGTGTCGGTGACGGCGATCACGTTCGCGTTCATCCGCGTCAAGTACGTGGTGACGGGGGGCGGCATCACGATGATCGTCGCCTGCGATCTCTATACCAGCCAGCAGTGAGACACATCCGGGCACGGCTCCGATTTCAGCGGCGCCGGCCACGACGCATCTCAGGAACCTCACCGATGCCCAACCACGAGACGTGCCCGCAACCGTGTCCGCATGAGGAATGCCGGGTTCCCGCCGCCGCCCCGGAAGAGGGGCCGGCGTGCGGGAGCCCCGGTCTTTTCGATGACGAATCTCTGGTCCAGAACGTCCCCGCGGACTCTCAGGAACTGGACATCTCCGATGTCGACCGTGTCCGGATCACCGGCGTGTATACAGCGCGGTCGGCCGTCGGGACGATCGTCTTTACGATCCTGGTATCGACCGATCAGGTGAATTGGACCTCGCTGGGCGGATTCAATGCGTCCGCTCTCGGCTCCTTCTCGAGCGCCTTCACGAACCTCAATGCCAGATTCCTGAAAGTGCGGGCGACGACTTCCGCCCCCGCGATCCTCGTCTTTTCGTCGTGGGTGTGGCTCGCCAGGAAGCAGCCCGCGACGGGCAATCCAGATGCGCCAGCCGACCCCGATCCGCCCTCGCCGGGGGCCGATGTCTGCTGACCGCCGTCAATCCACGACAACGTCTGAGAGTCCATTCCTGGAATTCGAGATGCCATGCTGACGGCCCTCGCCATCCCAGTCGTAGACTCCAGATTTTCCGGCACTCGGACCTTTCCGGGGGATTCGGGTCCCCCGATGGCCTTCGCCGCAGTCACCATAGCCAATCGCATCCAGATCCGGACCGAACGCACACAAGAGAGATTCTCAGCCAGGTTCCGGCAGGCCTTCCGTCGGCCCGAGATCGACTCGGCAGGTTCTGCCACTCTATGAGGGGGACACAAGATGGGAGTTCCATTCTACCTGGGTCCGCGGCAGAGTACCGGATCCGTGGTTTCATGCGGGGGAGCAGTCGTCTTCGCGGATCTGAAGGACTGGATCGGACAGAAGGAAAAGGAGCTCGGATTCAGCGAGGAAGAGATCGAAGAGCGGGTCCGAAGAATGTCGGAAGGCTCCGGTGACCCGCCGAATCCCCCGGAGCCCTTGCCACCGATTGCGGGAGGGCCAAAGCCTCCGCCTGCTCCTCCACTCGGCTGGCCCCAGCCGCCCGCGGGCGGCCGGCCGGTTGGCCCACCGCCCATCCCGCCAGGCCCGCCACAGTTTCCCTGGGTCCCCATCCCTGGGATCGGAGGGTCGTCGAAGGCAATGGACTGGATGGTGGAGCGCGTCAAGGAGGTGACAGGCGCGGCCCCAATCTGGGATGGCGGGCCCAAGGTGAAAGTCCGCCCTGTGATCGGGGAAGGTGAAAAAGGGATGCCAGCCGTGCGGGGACTCAGCATAACCTTGGAGTGGCCGTTCTAAGTAGCTCCACGATGAAGTTGTGCCATTCAGACGACGCGGTTTTCGACGGCATGCAAGGAGGAGACCGGAATCGATGTCGGTGAACATCGATGAGGATCGACGACGACGCAGGACGTTGAAAGACGCGTTACTTAGGAGGTTGACGCTCGCTTGCGGGGGTTCGGAATGCCCCCGCTCGGACCTGTCTACCCGCGCCTGGACGGGTCAGCCAGCCCCCTGGTGGGACTGGTGCAGGCCATCCCTCCATCATCCCATCCTTCAGGAGCCGCAAATGAGGTTCGCACTACGGACGTCAGGAGTCGCTTGCGCCTGCCTGGTTGCGATCGTGGGTTGCACTCCTTCCCAGGGTTCCCAGCAGCAGGACCAGCAGTCGCTTACGCTCCGCCAGATCACACTCGTCGATGATCGGGGTCAATCCCGGATGATCCTGGACGCGCGGGGAGAGAATGGGCCTTCGATAGTTCTTCTGAACTCCGAAGCAAAGACGGTCCTGGAGATTTCATGCCCGCCTGCGGTGGGCCCGTGCATTGTGCTTCGAGATGATCAGGGGCAGCCACGATTGGAATTGGGCATGGACTCGTCACGAGGAGTCTGCCACGTCACGGTCCTCCGTGAGGGGAACGGCGGACGCGTCGAGCTGGTTGCAGAACGAAATGGACCGGCCGGCGTGCGGACGATCATTCCTGGCGTCGGGACAGTCGCGATGGGTGGAGCCCCCGGGTTGTCCGTTGGGCTTGTGGTCTGGCAATCCGACGGTTCGGCCAGACTCAACCTTGGCGCACAGGATGCAGGGAATTCCTTTCTGACACTCCACGGTCTTGACGGTCAGCAGCGCGTGGGACTGTTTGCGAGCGAGACCGGAATCTCAGGCATCGAAATCCTCGATGGAAAGTCTCGCCCGCGGGTTCAACTCGGCATCGAACCGGTGGTCGATCAGAGCTACCTCGTCATTTCCTCGGCGGCAGGCGGCAGCGCGTTCCAGGTTCACATGGAGAAGGAAGGATCGGGGTCGGCTGGACTGCGCTCCAGCGAAACGAAAGATGAAGTCTTGCTTCACTGCCGGAAGGGGACGGAGCCAACCCTCAGCGTGATCGCGAATGCGAGGGAGCGGCTCAGATTTTCCGTTGATGCGACCGGCGCACCGGCTTTGTGGGTGCTGGAGTCGGACGGGAAGGTGACATGGAAATCTCCCAAGTGAACGCGCCTGGCTCATCGGGAACTGGTGTGCTCTGAGTTGGGTGGCTGCGGAGTTGCGGTGGGGACGTTGGGCGGGGAGTGCGTGACCCTCACCGATCTGCGCCGGGAAACCGGGCGCGCGTCCGAATCCAGGGCGGGCGCCGGGAGGGGATGACACCGTCATCATTGCCGGGCGGGTGGGACTGCGCCAGCGCTGGTGTTCCCCTCCGGAGGAGTCGGCGTGCCCTGCCGCCCGAGAAGCCTGTTGAGTTGCCGGCGGACTGAGTGCGGGGTCTGGTGGAGCGAGGCGGCGATAATCCGAATATCCGGGCCGTGCCTGGCCACCAGCTCCTGCAGGATCTGTTTCTTGGTATCACCCTTCGCCCACTTTCTCCGATAGGCCGCCTCATCCAGCGCCTCCCGGGGAACGCGCGTCCGTCCGGTCTGCAGGGAAGCTTCCGCGAGGCCGGTAGCAGCTGGAACCGGGATCGACGCGTGAATTGCGAAGACCGTCGAGGCACTGTCAGGGCGCTCCGACGACGCAAGCGCCGCGACGACGGCCGCGAGGTGGCGCATTTCTCCCGCCCAGGGCAGCGACGCGAGTGCGCGGAGCGCTTCTTCGCCCATGCAGTTCGGGTCGAGCCCCCGGGAACTCAGGAGATGACGCACAAGGGCCGGGATGTCGGATGAGCGCTCACGGAGGGACGGGACCGCAACGCAAGTCGGCTGGATCCGCCAGTAGAGGTCCTCCCGGAAGGTCCGGGCTTCGACGGCGAGGTTGAGCAAGCGGTGGGTCGCGAAGACGAAGCGGCAGCGGACAGGGAGACGTTCCTCTCCTCCTACCCGCACGTACTCCCTCCCGTCGAGGACGCCGAGGAGTTTCGCCTGCAGCGAGAGAGGAGCGTCTCCGATTTCGTCCAGAAAGCAGGTGCCCCCTGCGGCCCGTTCGAAGGCTCCCCGGTGCCGACGGGCGGCGCCGGTGAAGGAGCCTGTTTCGTGGCCGAAAAGCTCGCTCTCGACGATCGATGCGGCGAGTCCGGTGAGCGGGATGTCCTCGAACGGACCGTGCACGTGAAGAGTGCGGGCGACGAGCGTCTTGCCGGCGCCGGACGGGCCGGTCAGCAGGACAATGCCGGATTCCCGGCGGAGCCTATCCAGAAAGCGCAGCAAGTCGTGCATGGGCGACGACTCGCCGACGATTTCAGGGAAGGCGAATTCCAGCCCGAGGCGGAGGCGCCGTCCCTCGGGGTCGTGCGGACGGCGCAGGTCCTCTGAGTCAACCCGCGTAGCTCCGGCAGTCGACGCCACGGTGGCGCGGACCTGTTCGCCGGGGCTGAAGGGAGGCTTGCGCGAGGGATGGCTCGGGTCGGGGGTTGTTGCAGGCCGTGCGGCGGAAGAAAAGTTCAATCCGGACGAGTGTTCCATCATTCCCTCCCGGGGGGGTGACTGTGATCTGAAAGCCAAGGGGGCGACCGTCATTATTCTACCCCCCCCCCCCCGGAAATCCAGTGTCTTCTCGTCCCGCGTCCGCACGCTCCGCCGTACCATGTGCGGACACTCCCAGGGGACTCTGCGTGGATCCGACCGAACGCGACAAGCGAATCGCGAAGACGCGGGTCGGGATCACCTCGCTGGAGACGAAGGTGACAAAGCTGGCCGGGAGGACCTTGCGGTTTGCGCGGCTCGCGGGTCCATTGAGCGCCGCGGTCTCTCGCTCCGGGGCCAACGCCCTGCGGATCGGCGCCACCCAGGTCAACCTGAATGGCGGGACGGACATTGCGCTGTCGCTTCAGGGTGGGCTCTGAGGGACCGTCCCCCGGAGCCCATGGCGGCGGAGCTGCCGTCGGCGCGAAGCCGTTCGACTTGCTCGCTCACTGCAGACAGGCGGAGGAAGTTGAAGCGGGTCTCAGACGGAGCCGCCTCCATTACAGCTTCCGCATCCGCAATTTGCCCTTTGTCAATGTGCTGACGTGGCCTCCCCAGTCGTCCCGACTGACGAGCGCCGCGACAAGTCGTTGGACGACGGCATCCCGGTCGAGACCTTTTCGCCATGCAGGACTTCGCTGGCGTACACGAGACAGGCGAGGATGTCTGCCGCCGCGCGGGGCGCCCTGCGACGGTGCCGTCGATGAGGCCCGGGAATCTCACGCCGGACGAGCCCTCCGCCAACATCGGCCCCCGCGCCCTTTGCGGATGAACGTCCTCAGCGCCTGCGCGTCAGCTCGCGCGCGATGACCAGCCGCTGGATCTCGCTCGTTCCCTCGTAGATCCGCAGGGCGCGGACGTCGCGGTAGAGGCGCTCCACCATCGCCCCGCGGACGACGCCGCTTCCGCCGTGGATCTGGACGGCGCGGTCGATGATCGCGTGCGCGTGATCGGTCGCGAACCGTTTGGACATCGCCACCGTCATCTTCGCGTCCGGCGCTCCCGAGTCGATCTCCCAGGCCGCGCGGGCGACCAGCAGTTCCGCGGCGGCGAGTTCGGTCGCCATGTCGGCGAGGAGGAACTGGATCGCCTGGAAGGCTTCGAGCGGTTTTCCGAACTGGACGCGCGACCGTGTCCGCCCGAGCGACTCGTCGAGTGCGCGCCGGGCCATTCCGCAGGCCGCCGCGCCGACCGTCGCGCGGAACCGGTCGAGCGTCCCGAGCGCGACCTTGAGTCCCCCCCCGACGGGGCCGAGCCGGTCGGCGTCCGACACCTCCACGCCGTCGAACGTCAGCCGCCCGATCGGGTGCGGGGACATCACCTCGATCGCCCGCGACGACAGCCCCTTCGCCTTCCCCCCGACCAGAAACGCCGTGAACGCGTCCCTGTCCCCGGGCGCCGTCCGCGCGAACACCGAGAAGACGTCCAGGATCCCGGCGTTCGAAATGAACGTCTTCTCGCCGGTCAGCCGCCACCCCGCCCCCGCCTGCACCGCCGCGAGCTGCATCCCCGAGGGATCGCTTCCCGCCTCCTCCTCGGTCAGCGCGAACCCCGTGATCTCGCCGTCGGCGATCCGCGGGAGCCACTGCGCCTTCTGCGCCTCCGTCCCCGCAAGCAGGATCGGGATCGCCCCGAGCCCCTGCATCGCGAACATGCAGTCCGCCAGCGCCGACTCGCGCGCCAGCCGGTGCCGGATCAGCGCGCACGCCCGGATCGCCCCCGAGGTCGCGTGGGCCAGCAGCCGCGCGTTCGCCAGCCGCAGCACGTACTCCCGCGCGTTGTCGACCGTCGCGGATTCGTCCTGCGGAGCCAGCGGCGCGATCTCCTGCACCGCGAACGGCTCCAGGGTGGCGGCGAGGGAGCGGTGGGATTCCTCAAAAAACGGAAGCGTGTGCATCCGCTACTTGTACCCCGCGGGGCAACGGGGGTTCAACTCATCGCTGAACCGGGAATTCGACGGGGTCGGGGGAGATTTTCCGCGGGATTTCCAGGCCCCGGTTGTCTTTGATGGGCATGCAGACGATGGAGCCACCCGCCGGGACCGGGGCCGGGACAGACTTCGCCACATTCCTGGCGCGGGTGGAGCCCCGTCTCATGGCGTACCTGTGGAGCCTGCTCGGGCGCCGCGAGGACGCCGAGGACCTGTTCCAGGAGGTCGGCCTCGCGCTTCATCGCGAATGGGCATCCGTGCGGGAGCTCGACCGGCCCGAGGGATGGGTCTTCCGCACCGCGCACAACCGGGTGGTGAACGTCTTCAAGCGACGGGACGTGGAGCGGCGGGCGCTGAAGACGGCGGGGGAGCGGGCGCCGGGGCTGGCGCGGCCGGACGGATCGGTCGAGCGCTCGGAGCTCCATGCCCGCGTACAGGAGGCGCTGGCCCGGCTGGACCCGCCGGAACGCGAGGCCGTGACCCTCAAAGTCTGGGGCGGGGCGTCGTGGGTCGAAATCGGTCGGGCCCTCGGCGTGACAGAGGACACCGCCGCGCGCCTGTTCGCCCGCGGGCTCCGGACCGTCGCCCCGCTTCTCAGGGAACTCTCGGAGGGAGGACGATGAACGACGCATTCAGGGACGCACTGGCGGCGCGCGCGGCGGGGGAGGAGTTCCCGGGCGCGGCGGAGGTGGAGACGCTGCTGGCGTCATCGGCGGAGGCGCGTGAGGACCTGGCGGGGCTGGAAGCGGCGGTGGGGGTGCTCCGCGGGGCGCTTCCGGCGCC
>JABWAY010000221.1 GCA_013360825.1 Candidatus Brocadiia bacterium
CCGTCCTGCACCTCCGCGCCGGGGAATGTATCCGTCGTGAAGATGTCCGCCCCGCTGATGTTCGTCGTCCGGCGGCTCGACTTCTTGCGGCATCCCGTCGCCGCAATCAGGCTCAGCCCCAGAACGAGCGCAACGGTCCACCAACGACTCCCACTGAACATGCAAGGACTCCTTCTCCCCATCGGGGAACTGCGCGCGGGGACAGCTGTCCCCGCAAGAAACTCCCGTCCGCTGCCGGCACCCTGCCCGCAACCCGGAAGTCCGCAGGAGGTATCGACTTGCGGAGGTCCCGGGCTTGAGCCCTGCGGGCACCGCCCCCCCCATCGCGAACACTTGATTCCAGCCCCCCCCGCCCCTACAATCCATTCCTCTTCGCCATTCCCTCTCTGAGCCCCCCCCCCCCACGTTGCCCTCCCGCCCCCTGCTCATCGGACTTGTCGGAGGCATCGCCAGCGGCAAGTCCAGCGTCGCCCGCGCCTTCCAGCGCCGCGGCGCACGGGTCATCGAGGCTGACCCGCTCGCGAAGTCCCTGCTCCACCTCCCCGAAATCCGCCCGCAACTGCTCGCGGCTTTCGGGGACGTCGAGACGGACGGCAGGATCGACCACGGAAAGCTCGCCGCCGCCGCATTCGGGAACTCGGAATCCGCGGCGCGGCTCAACGCGATCATCCACCCCCACGTCTCGGCCGCAATCGACCGCATCGTTGAAGACTGGACCCGCGAAGGCTTCCGCGGAATCGCCGTGCTCGACGCGGCGCTTCTCCTCGAAGCCGGAATGGGAAGCCGGGTGGACCACCTGGTGTTTGTGGACGTGCCCGAGGACCTGCGCCGGAAACGTGCGGCGGCGCGGGGATGGAGCGAGGAGGAATTTGTGCGGCGGGAAGCGGTCCAGTGGCCCGTCGAAAAGAAACGGAACGCCTGCGCGCACGTGATCGACAACCGCGGGACGGAAGCCGGGCTGGAGGCGCAGGTCGACGCGCTGACGGCCCGCCTGACGCACCTTTCGTAATTCCTTGAGGACGTGAACGGCATGCCCGAACTCCCGACAGAACCGATCCGCGGCGTTCCCGAGCCTGCGGCCCCGCCGCCGCCCGCCGCCCCGCCCCCCGACCTCCACCTGGACCGGCTCCAGGCCATGCCCCAGGCGGAACTTCTCGCCCTGGCGCGCGACTCCGGCGCCGACCACGGCGCGGCCCACCGGTACGAGACGATCTTCCGGATCGCCCGCGAACACTACCGCCGCGGGGGGCAGCAGCTCCACCAGGGGGCGCTCGAGGTGCTGCCGGACGGGTACGGGTTCCTGAGGAGCTCCGCGTACGCCTACGCGCCCGCGATCGACGACGTCTACGTGGCGCCGGCGTTCGTGAAGCGCGGGGGGCTGAAGCCCGGGGACACGATCACGGGGGTGATCCGTCCGCCGCGGGAGGGGGAAAAGTATTTCGCGCTCCTCAAGGTCGAGTCGGTGAACCACGGCCTGCCGGAGAAGGCGCTGGTGCGGAAGTCGTTCGAGGACCTGACCCCGCTTCACCCGCACAAGCGCCTGTTCCTCGAGTGGAGCCCGACGGACTTCGAGTCGCGGATCATCAACCTGTTCACGCCGATCGGGAAAGGGCAGCGGGGGCTGATCGTGGCGCCGCCGCGGACGGGGAAGACGATCCTGCTGGCGAAGATCGCGCACGCGATCGAGACGAACCACCCCGAGGTGATGGTGATCGTGCTCCTGATCGACGAGCGCCCGGAGGAGGTGACGAACATGAAGCGCTCGATCCGTGGCGAGGTGGTGGCGAGCTGTTTCGACGAGGGGCCGGACCGGCACAAGCAGGTGACGGAGATGGTGCTGGAGAAGGCGAAGCGGCTGGTGGAGTACGGGAAGGACGTCGTGGTGCTCGTGGACTCGATGACGCGGATGGGGCGGGCGTACAACAACCTGACCGGCCCGCGCGGCCGCACGATGACCGGCGGGATGGACGTCGAGGCGCTCCAGGCCCCGAAGATGTTCTTCGGCTCGGCGCGGCAGATCGAGCACGGCGGGAGCCTGACGATCCTCGCGACGGCGCTGATCGAGACGGGGAGCAAGATGGACGAGGTGATCTTCGAGGAGTTCAAGGGGACGGGGAACATGGAGCTCTATCTCGACCGGAGCGTCGGCAACCGGCGGATCTTCCCTGCCCTGGACATCAACAAGAGCGGGACGCGGAAGGAGGAGCTGATCCTGGACAGGGAGGAGCTCCGGAGGCTGCTGCAGCTGCGGAAGATGATCCAGGAGATCCGCGACCCGGGCGAGGTGGTGGAGTATCTGATCGACCGGATGAAGAAGTACCGCACGAACGCGGAGCTGCTGATGTCGGTGAAGGTGGGCGACGCGGGCTGAGTCGCCCCGGGCGCGTCGTGGTTCCGCCGGCGTCCTCGCCGGCTGATCGCCGCCGTCTCATCGCGGTGCGGTCACTCCGCTTCGGACATCAGCTCCGCGAATTTCGGCAGCAGTTCCCCCAGCATCCCCCCGGCGCCGCGACGGCCGAGGTCCTCCTCGATCCCGATCGCGAACGCGAGCGCGAAATGCGCGCAGGACTGCCGGAGGAAGGCGACGGCGCGCGCCCGGTTCCCCGACTGCTTCTCCGCGAACGCGTCGAGGGCGAACCGGCGCCCCTCGTCGAGGTGCGTCGTCAGATCGAGCTTGAGCATTTCGCGCGTCACGGGATCGCGCAGGTCGTCCGGGGAGATGACGAGGCGCACACGCTCCGCCAGGCCCGCGCAGCGGTCGCGCTCCGCCCGGAGCCACTCCCGCCCCCGCGCGGCGACGATCGGAGATGCGGCGAGAACCCCGCACGCCTCCGCCATCCCCCGGTAGGCGGACGCCAGCCGCTCGCGCGACGCGTCCGGCGAGGCGCCGCCGTCGAGCGCCCTCCGCCAGGCCTGCACGGAGAATCCGCGCACGACCTCGAGCGCGCCCATGCGCAGGAACGCCTCCGCGAACCCGGGCGGGATCCCCGCCAGGACGCCCGGAAAGATGTGGGACAGCAGCTCCGACGACCGCTCCTGGACGATGTCCGCCGCGATGAGCAGCCGGTCCACCGTCGCCCACGCGGGAATCCCCTCCGCGGAAAACGTCTCCCTCTCCAGCGTCAGCACGTCCCGGAACGCCAGCGCCAGCAGATCCTTCTCCCCCGATCCCCCCAGGCGCGCCCGCAGCCAGCCCGAGGACTCCCCCGCGGGAAGCGCCGCCGGCCCTCCGGCAAGATGGATCCGGAAGCAGATCGCGGCGAGCAGGTAGCGCGCCTGCGCATCGTCGTCGGCCTCCCCCTCGATGCACGCCCCCGCCTCCAGATACCCGGCAACCGCCTCCGCCCCCATCCCCGCCTCCTGCCGCGACCGCGCCGCCGTGGCCATCCCGGCCGCGTCCTCCAGGTCGCAGGCGCACCCCGCGGCGAGAAACGCCGCCAGGACGGCGAGGGCGACCGGGGACAGGACGCGCATCATGCGGGCATTGTCTCACGCTGCGCGAAGGGAGACGAAGGATTCGCGACAGCCCCCCGGCCACGCGACCCTTCCTCTTTTCCCCTCCCGCCCCATAGACTGCACCCCACCCCATGAAACCCGAACCCTCCGCCTCCGCCCGCGAGAAGATCCTCTTCTACCTGAAAACAAAAGGCCCGCAGACCGCCTCCCGGATCGCGGGAAGGATCGGAATCACCCCGATGGCGGTCCGACAGCACCTCTACCAGCTGGAGCAGGACGGACAGGTGACCTTCGAGGACCGGAAAGCACCGGTCGGCCGGCCCGCGCGTCACTGGGGGCTGACGGCAGGCGCCGCCGCGCTCTTCCCCGACTCCCACGCCGACCTCCTGGTGGGGCTCATCGACGCCGTCCGCGGGGCGTTCGGGGAGCCCGGGCTGGAGAGGCTGATCGCGGAGCGGGTCCGGCAGCAGAGCGCGGCGTACCGGAAACGGATGCCGGAGTCGGGGAGTTTTGAGAAGCGTCTCTCGGTGCTGGTCGGGCTGAGGCGGGATGAGGGGTACATGGCGGAGTGGCAGAAGGAGCGGGACGGGTCGTACACGCTGGTGGAGAACCACTGCCCGATCTGCGACGCGGCGAAGGCGTGCCCGGGGATCTGCGGCGGCGAGCTGGCGCTGTTCCAGGCGGTGCTGTCCGGTCACGCGCGGGTGGAGCGGACGGAGCACATGATGGAGGGGGCGCGGCGGTGCGTGTACAGGCTGCACCCGGCCGGGCGATGATCCCCGACCACGAGGGGGCCCGGCGCGCGATGGCGGCGGAGCAGCTGGCGGCGCGCGGCATCCGGGACGCGCGGATCCTCGAGGCGTTCGGGCGGGTCCCGCGCCACCTGTTCGTCCGCGAGGCGGACACCGACCTCGCCTGCGCCGATCGCCCGCTTCCGATCGCCTGCGGCCAGACGATCTCCCAGCCGTACATTGTCGCCCGCACGCTGGAACTTTTGGAACTGCGCCCGGGAACGCGCGTGCTGGAGATCGGGACGGGAAGCGGCTACCAGACGGCGCTTCTGGCGGAACTCGGATGCGAAGTCTGGACGATCGAGCGGCACGCGGCGCTGGCACGGGAGGCGCAGGCGAGACTGGACGCGCTGGGGTACGGCGGGGTGCGGTTCCGGACCGGGGACGGCACGCTGGGCTGGCCGGAGGCGGCGCCGTTCGAAGCGATCGCGGTGTCGGCGGCGGCGCCGGCGGTCCCGGCGGCGTACCGGGAGCAGCTGGAGGAGGGGGGACGGCTCGTGATTCCCGTCGGCAGCGGCGACGCGCAGCGCCTCGTTCTCGTCCGGAGAACGCCGTCCGGATTCGAGACCACCGATGCGGGCGGCGTCGTCTTCGTCCGCCTGATCGGGGAACAGGGCTGGCCGTCCTGACCCGGCGCCCTCCACATTCCCCTTTACCCCCCCGCCGCCGACCATACAATGTGCGGCCTTCCGGGGCGTAGCTCAGCCTGGCTAGAGCGCTTGGTTCGGGACCAAGAGGCCGGAGGTTCGAATCCTCTCGCCCCGATCGTTTCGTCTGCGGGGCCGCGCGCGCGGCCCCGCCGGTCAGGCCAGCAGGGAGTGCTGCTTCTTCACCTGCTCCGCCCAAGCCGCCCCGCTCCCGCCGAGGCGGTGCACCACGTACGCGGGTTCCATCACCTCCACCAGCTCCTTCAGCGGCGCGCTCACCCACGGCTGCTGGGCGTTGACCGCGCGGTCGAATTCCTTCGCATACTTCTGGATCTCCGCCGGATCGGTCGAGGCCCGCACCCTCCGCACCAGTTCGCTGGCGACCGGCGCCGCCCCGGGCCGGTTGAGGACCAGGGACCGGATTTTCCCGGTGAGCTTCCCGAGCGACTTCGCGAAATTTCGAAGCCGCCGCATGTCCGCCTGCTCCGTCGTCGTCCCGCCCAGCGTCAGGAGATACTTGCCGACGTCGAAAGAGAACCCGACCCGCGGGTGCTTGAACTTCGTCAGCAGATGCTCCGCCAGCCGCGGCTCGTTCCAGCGCAGCCCCGCGTGCCAGGTGTTCTCGAACAGGATCTCGTACCCAAGGTCCTTCTCCCCCGCCGCCAGGTACACCCACTCCAGCAGCGCCTCCAGCACATCATAGTCCGAATACGGGTGCCGGCTGCTCAGGATCCCCTCCGGCGTCCCGTGCGACGCCCGGATCACCACATACTTCACCCGCAGCCGCCGCGCTTCCTCCAGCCCCGTCGTCAGGTGCTCGACATACTGCTCGCGGGTCGGCACGGTCGGGAGCAGCCGCGCCGCCTCCGGAAGGCCCATCCACGCCTCGCGCCAGCAGATCGGCATCGCCAGCACCAGCCCGGCCGTCCCGGGAGGCGCACCGGCCGTGTTGTCCGGCCCGCACTGCGCCTCGATGCCGTCCAGCCCGACATCCGGATACGCCGGCGAGTCCTTGGCCGCGGGCACGCTTGCAAGTGTGATCACAGGGGGGGGGTTCCTCTCCAGTCGGGATGACGGATCATGCAGTAGTACACCACGATACGCAGAAACCGGATCGTGTCGATGATCGGACGGATCTTCGACTTGATCGTGGCCTGGTAGATCGTCCGCACGGGGATCGAGCTGATCCGGTACCCGTTCCGCGCGACCTGGATCGCGATTTCGCTCTCGGCGTCGTAGCGCGACGTCTTGACCCGCAGCCGGCTCAGGCACTCCCGGCTGTACAGCCGGAACCCGCATTGCGGATCCGGAATCCGGTACCCCGCCAGCGTGCTCACCGTCGTCCCCATCAGCCGGTTCACCGCCAGCCGCGCCGCGGGCATCGTCTTCACGTCCGTCATCCGGTTCCCGAAAACCGCATGCTCCCCCGCCCGCCACCGCTCGATGAACCTCGGGATCTCGTCCGTGTCGTGCTGCCCGTCCCCGTCCAGACAGATCGCCGCCCGGTACCCGGACCGAAGCGCCCACCGGAATCCCGTCACGAGCGCCGCGCCCTTGCCGGCATTCACCGCCTTGGGCAGCACCCACGCCCCCGCCCGCGAGGCGACATCGACCGTCCCGTCGCGCGACCCGTCGTCCACCACCACCACCGGCAGATGCCGCGCCGCCCCCCTCACCACCGCCTCGATGTGCCGCTCTTCGTTGTAGGCGCAGACGATCGCCACCGCATCCGTCACGGGAGGCGCGACCGGAGGTCGAAAGCGCGGGGCGATGACCGGGGCGTCGAGAGCAGGGGTCATTGGGGGGAAGTGTAGCCTGCGATCCGGCGGTTCGGCAGAAGTTCGAGGAATCTGCGGCAGGAGCGGCGAAAAAAGAACCGGGCCCCGGGGGTTTCCCGGGGCCCGGCGGAAGTCACTGGATGGCCCTTCGACTAATCGCGGACCCGGACCTGGAGACGCTCGGAGAAGCCGCCGCCGGAGCCGGAACCGTACGCCTTCGTCCAGAACACCATCGCCCCCGAGAGCGTCTCGCAG
>JABWAY010000222.1 GCA_013360825.1 Candidatus Brocadiia bacterium
ACGCCTTGCCATTCGGTTTCGAGTTCATCTCGCGGGTGAGCTTCCGCGATGTGAACTTCGGTGAGCTCGCCAAGCCGGGCGAGGCCTTCAAGGTGGCTGCCCGGAAGGCCCTGGAGGAGAAACTCCGCGAGGGGCACGTCCTCGAGAGTCTCGGGCGGCTGGCCGGCGGCATCGCGCACGACTTCAACAACCTGCTGACGGTGGTCATGGGGAACGCGAGCGTCCTGAAGGGTGAACTCGACCCCGCTTCGAAGCTCTGGGAATTCGTGGACGACATCGAGCTGGCGGCGCAGCGGGCGGCGGATCTCGCGGGGCAGATGCTCGCGTACAGCGGCCGCGGGGTGTTCGTCATGCAGCGCACCGACCTGAACGCGCTGGTCCGCGAGATGGCGGAGCTGCTCCGTGTTTCGATGCCGAAGGACGTGGAGGTGAGGTACGAGCTGGCGGGTGCGCTGCCGAAGGTGGAGGCGGACGTGACGCAGCTGCGGCAGGTGGTGATGAACCTGGTCATCAATGCCTCCCAGGCGATCGGCGAGCGCGAGGGGATGATCACCCTGGGCACGAAGGTCGCGAGGGCCGGCCGGGACTTTCTGAGCGGGTGCGCCCACGCCGAGGATCTCCCGGAGGGGGACTACGTGCATTTCACGGTCGCCGACACCGGGTCCGGCATGGATGCCGCGACGCGGGCGAAGATTTTCGCCCCGTTCTTCACGACCAAGCGTGCGGGGCGGGGGCTCGGGCTCGCTGCCGTCCTCGGGATCGTCCGCGGTCACAAGGGGGCGATCCGCGTCGACTCCGAGCCGGGGATGGGAACGGTCTTCACCGTCCTGTTCCCCGCGGGGGCGAGTCTCGCACCGCGGGCCGCGGGGGCGGCCGCGGCCCCCGCGGATTCCTGGCGGGGCCGGGGCACGGTGCTGGTCGTGGACGACGAGGAGGGAGTCCGGGCGTTCGCCCGGACGGCGCTGGAGAAGATCGGGTTCCGGGTCGTGACCGCCGCGGACGGGCAGGACGGGATTGAAGTGCTCCGGAAGCACGCCGCCGACACCGTCGCGGTGCTGCTCGACCTCACGATGCCGCGTCTTTCGGGGAACAGGGCGCTGCCGGAGCTGCGGAAGATCCGGCCCGGCGCGAAGGTCATCGTGATCAGCGGCTACAACGAGGCGGACGCGATCAAGTCGTTCGACGGCGGCGGCGTGGACGCGTTCCTGAAGAAGCCCTTCACGATGGATGTCCTGCGGGTCGTCCTCCGGAAGCTCCTGGAGGGGGCGCGGGGGTAGGGGCGCGGGGCCCTCGGGCCGGGTCAGAAGATCCCGCGCTGGAGGGCGGCGACGATTCCGCCCGCGACGAGGTTCTGGCCGTCCGTGACCAGTTCGCCGAGGAAGCCCCGCGGCGGTCCGGCGCGGAAGAAGACGAGCGTATAGAGCGCGACGTAGGGGACGAGGGCGGAGAGGGCGAGCGCCCCGGGCGCGTGAAATGCGAAGGCGAGGGTCGCGAGCGATCCGCCGAGCGCGAGGATCATGAGCGTGGCGAGCCGCGCCGTGCTGCGCGGGCCGAGGGCCTTGAAGACGGTCTCGACGCCGACGATCTTGTCTCCGGCGACGTCCCGGACGCCGAGGGCCATGGTCCGGAGGAAGACGAGGAAGAAGACGGCCAGGAAGGTGAGGAGATTGACCGTTCCGGGGAGAGTCTTGAGGGTGAGGAACGGGAGGACGGCGGTCATCATCGCCCACCCGACGGCGGTGGACAGGTCGCGGGAGGCCGGGAAGTCCTTGAGGCGGCGGATGCCGAAGCGGTACGTGATCGCTTCCGGGAGCACCCGCATTCCGTAGATGCAGCCGCAGGCGAGGCCGAGGAGGGCGAGGGCGAAGGGGAGCAGGCCGAGGAGGGCTGCGATGCCGACGCTGGCGAGCCCGGCGGCGGCGCCGACGGCGAGGAGGGGGACCGGGTGGCGTTTGTAGAGGAGGGTGGCGACGCGGTCGGTGAAGTCGAGGCGGGAGCGGTCGACGAACCGGTTGAGCGTGTGCATGGACATGACGAACAGGGCGGGGGCGGCGAGGAATTCCCAGCGGAGGGGGATCTGCTGGAGTGTGGAGGCGGCGGCGGCGAGCCCCGCGGCGCCGGCGGCGACCCAGAGGTTGGTGTTGACGAGGGCGGCTCCGGCGGAGCGGGCGATCGAGGAGAGGGTGAGGCGTTCGCGGGCGCCGAACGACGCGAGGCGTTCCTCGACCCGTTCGATCATCCAGAGGGGGGTGGACGCGCCGGCGGTGAGGCCGACTTCCTCGAGTCCGGCGAAATCCTCGGCGCGCAGTTCGCTTTCGGTCTCGACATGGAGCGGGCGGCACCCCCACCCGTGGAGGAGTTCGACGAGGCGCACGGTATTGGCGCTGTGCCGGCCCCCGACCACGACCATGGTCCGGACGCGGCGGGCCATGAGTTCCGTTTCCTCCTGGCGCTCCTTGGTCGGGCGGCAGATCGTATTGACCTCCCGGTAAAGCTGCGCCTGCTTCCGGACGACGTCCGCCGTCGCGCGGAAGTTGGCGTAGTCCTGCGTCGTCTGCGAGACGACGCAGACGCGTTCGAGCGGGGGGAGGGCGGCGGCCTGTTCCGGGTTCGCGACGACGTGTGTCCGACCGGGCAGCCCGTAGCCGACCAGTCCCAGCACCTCGGCGTGATCCGCGTCCCCGACGATGACGTTGTCGATGCCGCGTTTCGCGTTTCCCGCGATGACATTGTGGACCATCTTGACCAGGGGGCAGGTCAGGTCGTGGAACCTGGCGCCGGTCTGCTTTTCGCGTTCTTCCAGCTCGGCGATCACCTCGGGGCGGACACCGTGCGCCCGGACGACGATGGTCCCGGTGGCGGAGCCGGCGATTCCCTCCGACGAGGGATCGACCCCGAAGATCTGCTGGGATTCGAGTTCGGACATGACCTGCCGGTTGTGGACCAGCGGGCCATAGGAGTAGACCGGCCCCTGATTGCGCTTGGAAATCTCGAGGGCCTTGTCGATGGCCTCTGCGACACCCCAGCAGAAGCCGGAGGACTCGACTCGGTAGACGCGCATTGAGGACTAGGATAGTCCTGTTTTCGCGCGAAGTCCATCCGGAACGGCTCGGAACCCCCGCGCGTCCCCCACGCCACCGCACCCCGCGCCGTCTTCCCATTCGACGCCGCTCCCGCGCGCGACTACAATCCGCCACCCATGCGCAGCGTGCTTTTCGAAATCTTCGGTGTCCGCATCTATGCCTTCGGCGCAGCCATCTGCCTGTCGTTCATGTTCGCATTCTGGCTGACGCGCTACCTCGTCGCCCGCGAACGCCGGGACCCCCTCCTCCCCCTCACGGCCTCCGACGACGAGAAAAAGGCGCTCCTCGAGTCCATCTACGACTTCGGATTCGGGTGCATGATCGGCGCCATCGCCGGCGCACGTATCTTCCACATCCTCCGCCCCAGCTACATCCAGATCTACCTCGATGACCCGATCCGGATCCTGAAGGTCTGGGAAGGGGGACTCGTCTTCTACGGCGGCTTCATCGGCGGGTTCGCCGTCTGCCTCTTCATGGTGCTCCGGAAAAAGCTCCGCCCCTGGTCGCTCGGGGATCTCGCCGCCCCCGGGATCGCGTTCGCCTACGCGATCGGGCGCTGGGGATGCTTCCTCAACGGGTGCTGCTACGGCGCCCCGGTCGAGGGCGGCATCGTCATGCGCGAACTCCGGGACGGCGTTCCGCGCCACCCGACCCAGCTCTACGAAGCGGGGGCGGGGTTTCTCATCGGCTTCGTTCTGCTCTGGCTCCTCCCCCGGAAAACGTTCCGGGGGCAGGTGTTCTTCCTGTTCGTGATCCTGTATGCCGTCGAGCGGTTCACCGTCGAATTCTGGCGCGACGATCCGCGCGGCGGCGCCGGGCCGTTCACGACGTCCCAGTGGGTCGCACTCATCACCGTCCCGTTCGCCGCGGGGATGCTCGCCTGGCTCCGCAGGAATCAACCCGTCACTGACCCGGCCGCCTGACCCCCCGGGATCGCACTCCTGAGGAACCATGATCGAATACCGCATCGTCGTGAGCGACCCGCACAAGCACCTCGTCGACGTGACCCTCGAAGCCGACGTCGAGGGACCGGTCGACCTCGTCCTCCCGGCCTGGATCCCCGGCTCCTATAAAATCCGGGACTTCGCCCAGCACATCCAGGAATTCCACGCCGTCGGCCCGTGGGAGAAGCTCGACAAGAACACATGGCGCGTCCGCTGCCCCTCCGGGCGCCTCCGCGCCGGCTGGAGGGCGTACTGCCACGAACTCACCGTCCGCACCTCCCATGTCGACGACGAGCACGCCCACATCAACCCCGCCAACATCCTCATGTTCATCGACGGGCGGAAGGACGAGCCCTGCCGCCTCCAGGTCCGGGCCCCGCGCGGCTGGAAGGTCGCCTGCTCCCTCGATCCCGACGGCCCCGGACGCTTCCGCGCCCCCGACTACGATGTCCTCATCGACGCCCCGGTCGAATGCGGGGAATTCGAGGAGTTCTCCTTCAAGGTCCGAGGGAAGACGCACCGGTTCCTCTGGCACGGGGACTCCAACCTGGACGTCGCCCGCCTGCGGAAGGAACTCCCGAAGATCGTGCAGGCGGAGTGCGCCCTGATGAAAGTCGTCCCGTACGAGCGCTACATCTTCTTCACGCACTTCACCGACGACGGAAAGGGCGGCGGCCTGGAGCACCTGAACTCCACCAGCCTCGCCTTCCCTCGCTTCGGATTCCGGCCCAACGACCGCCATGAGCGGTTTTTGTCCCTCTGCGCCCACGAATTTTTTCACCTGTGGAACGTGAAGCGGATCCGGCCGCAGGCGCTGGGGCCGTTCGAGTACGGGAAGGAGAACTACACGCGGCTGCTGTGGGCGATGGAGGGGGTGACGTCGTACTACGACGAGCATGTGCTGCTGCGGGCGGGGCTGTTGAAGGCAGGGGGGTACCTGAAGAAGCTGGGGGAGAAGATCGAGCGGTTCCTGGAGACGCCGGGGAGGCGTGTGCAGTCGCTGGCGGAGTCGTCGTTCGATGCGTGGATCAAGTACTACAACCCGGGGGAGCACAGCCCGAACGCGACGATTTCGTACTACGAGAAGGGCCTGCTGGTCTCGATGCTGCTCGATCTCGAGATCCGGCGGCGGTCGCGCGGGCGCCGGTCGCTGGACAACGTGCTGCGGCAGTTGTGGCGGGAGTATGCGGCGAAGGGGATCGGGTTTCCGGAGGGGCGCTACGAGAAGATCTGCGAGGAGGTCGCCGGGGCGAGCCTGCGCGGCTTTTTCGACAAGTATGTGCGCGGGACGGACGAGCTGAGTTTCGACCGGTACCTGGGCGCGGCGGGGTTGAGGCTGGCGCAGAAGGAGCCGAAGGACGGTGAGCCCGGCCGGAAGCCCTGGTGCGGGCTCCGGACCGAGCGGAAGGACGGGAAGACGATGGTGGCGTCGGTGCTGGCGGACTCACCGGCGCACGCGGCGGGGATCAACGCGGGCGACGAACTGCTCGCGCTGGCGGGGCATCGTGTGGACCATGAGACGTTCGAGAAGCGCCTGGAGGAGCGGCGGATCGGCGAGACGGTCGATCTGGCGGTCTTCCGGGGGAGCCGGCTGAAGCGGTATCGAATGAAGGTGGGGGCCCGCCGGACCGGCGGGGTGCGGATCGCGCGCGTTCCGGCGCCGACGGCGGAACAGAAGGCCGTGTACAGGTCGTGGATGGGCGAAGCGTGGGATGCAGGAACATCGGAGAGCAGAGGATGAGCGACGAGACGAAGCCGGCGCAGCCGGCGGCAGCGGCGGTTCCCGCGGCGGCGGCGCCGAAGCCGGCAGCGGCGGCGGGTCCGGCGAAGGTGACGATCGAGGACTTCAAGAAGCTCGAGTTCCGGGTCGGGAAGGTGCTGTCGGTGGCGAATCACCCGAACGCAGACCGGCTGTACGTGCTGGAGGTCGATCTCGGGACGGAGAAGCGCCAGATCGTGGCCGGGGTGAAGGCGTTCTACACGCCGGAGCAGCTGACGGGCCAGCATGTCATCATCGTGGCGAACCTCGCGCCGGCCCAGCTCCGCGGCGTGGAGAGCCAGGGGATGATGCTCGCGGCCACGACGGCGGACTCGGTGGCGGTCCTGACCCCGGATCCGCGGAAGCCCAGTCTTCCGGGGCAGAAAGTGTCGTAGCGGCGTGACGGCCGGCGGACCGGGATCGGGGGGCCCGCGAGGGATCCCCGCCACCCCGGACGACCGGCCGCGATCTCCGGCCCCGCGTCCCCTCTCACAGGTGCCGCACTGAACGCGATCCGACTTCTCGGTACCGCCGTTCTGGCCTGCGCGCTCACCGCGTTCGGCGGGTGGGCCGCGTCGCGCTTCGCCACCGCGATCAGCCGGACCACCTTGTCGCCGGGATCCGGCAGCCCCGCGAACCCCACCTTCCGGGCCTCCTCGAGCGTCATCACCTGCGCCTGCGTCTCCTTCAGCGTCTCCTTGCTGAGCAGCGTCGCGGGATCGGCGCCGGGCGCCACGAACACCTCGAACACGACCATCATGCCCCGCATGGTCGCCTGCTCCGGCTCGCCTGCGCAAGGCCCTCGTTGACGCCGCCGTGCCGCGCAATCCGCTCGCCTGCGCGCACCCCTTGCGGAGCTGCCATTTCCAGGGTGACCCTCCGTCTCCGCGTGCAGCGCCGCACATCGTTTGCTATGAGGCCAGCCTCGTGACCCTTCCTGCACTCCGCCCAGGCGACCGCGCTCTCCTCGACGTCGAGGGGCTCTCCGCGCTCATCGCTGCGCTCCGTGACGACGGCTTCCGCGTCATCGGCCCGGTCGTCCGCGACGGGGCCATCGTCTATGGTGACGTCCGCGCGGCCGGCGACCTGCCGGCGGGCTGGACCGACGACCAGGCGCCCGGCCGCTATCGGCTCCGGCGC
>JABWAY010000223.1 GCA_013360825.1 Candidatus Brocadiia bacterium
ACGCGGCCGCAGACGCCGCAGGCCGAGGTGGTCAGCGTGCCCCGCCGGGCGGGGACGGCGAGGAGGCCGCGCCCCGCCGCGCCCCGGACATGCACGATGTTTTGTTTTGCATCGTGCCGCACCGACACGTCCGCCGCCGACCGGATCAGGCCTTCCGCGAGTAGAAACCCGAGCACCATCGCCCGCTCAAGCCCCGGAGTCCGCATCGTGACCGCCAGCGTCCGCCCCCGGAGGCGGATCTCCAGCGGCTCCTCCACCGCAATCGCATCCAGCCCGGCGGGGGGAAGGCGGCGCCCCGGCCGCGCCCCGCGCCGCACCGCCCTCACGGTCACGGGGTTCCTCTCCGGCGCCGGCACGCCGCGACGCCCTACCCCAGGCACGAAGCGCCCCGGGCCACCCGGCGGCCGAGCTGGCCCATCGTGCGCGGGTCGTCCCCGCGGAGCTCCCGGAGGGCCCCTGTCAGGAATTCCGCGGTGACCTTCCGGCGCCAGGCGGTCTGGAAGTCCGTGTTGTCCATCGGCTTCGCATGGCGGGACGCCGCCCCCGCGAACTCCGCGATCACGTCGTCGGTCAGCGACTTCCCGACCAGCGAAGCGGACTCGGCGAGGACGAGGGGCATCGACGCGACCGCGCCGAGCACGACGCGGGCGTCGGTGACCTCCCCGGATTTCGAGAAGGTCGCCGCCGCGGCGACGGAGAGCACGGGGAAGTCGAACGACCCCCTGCGGCGGAGCTTCCAGTACGCGGATTTCTGCCCCGCCGCCCGCGGCACCCGGACCCGGGTCACGACCTCGTCGGGGGCCTTCTTCAGGAACAGCATCCCGTCGTCGTTGTAGAGATCGGCGACGGCGATGTCGCGCTTCCCGCGCGCCTTCGACCGGAGTTCCACGGTGGCGCCGAGGGCGGCCAGCATCGGCCCGCCGTCGGTGGACGAGACCGCCCAGCAGCGCGGGCTCGCGGGGGCGACCCAGCAGACCGAGCCGCCGGCGTCTTCCGTCAGCGCGCTGCCGTGGGGCGCCGGCGCCTTCATGCAGAAGCGGATCGACTGCCGCCACTCGTAATTCTGGTTGTAGTAGTTGCAGCGCGTGTCGAGGCAGAGGTTCCCGCCCAGGGTCGCGGTCGCCCGGATGAGCGGTGACGCGATGCTCCCGACGGCGCGCGACAGCCCGGGCCACTCCGCCGCCACCCGCCCGTCCAGCGCCAGGTCGGCCAGCGTCGTCCCCGGCCCGATCACCGCCGCGCCGTCCCCCCCGATCGAAATCCCGGCGAACCCCGGAATCCGCCGCAGCGAGACCAGCACCTCCGGCCGGTGCTGCCGCCGCTTGAGGTTCGGCACCACGTCCGTCCCCCCCGCCAGCAGCATCGCCTTCGGCCCGTGGTCGGCCAGCACCGACGCCGCTTCTTCCACCGTCTTCGCCGCGTGATAGCGGAACTCCGGACAGCGCATCATGACTGCACCCCCTCGACCTTCGCCCCCGGCGAGCCGGGCGCGAGGCGGAATCCCGAGGCCAGCAGTTTCGACTTGCGGGGTTTTTCATTGGAAGCGGTCCCGTCGCCGCCCTCGGCGGGGGTCCTGACCTTCGACGCCTCCGGCCAGTCGATGGAAGGGAACGAGGCGGGGCCGCAGCGCGGATCCCGCCCGTGGTCGCGTTCCCAGATCGCCTTCGCGATTTTCTCCGGCGTGATCGGGGTCTCGTCCACCCGGACGCCGACGGCGTCGAACACGGCGTTCGCGACGGCGGGGGGCATGGGGAGAAGCGGGCCCTGCCCGACTTCCTTCGCGCCGTACGGGCCGTTGGGATCGGGATCCTCGATGAAGACCGTGTCGACCGGCGGCATCTCGAGCGTGGTCGGGCTCTTGTACTCGAGCATCGACGGCATCTTGTGCACCAGCGCCCCCGAGAGATTCGCGGGGAGGCGGCGCATCGCCTGCTCCTCCATCAGAGCCTCGCCGAGCCCCATGTAGACGCTTCCCTCGACCTGCCCGCGGGCCAGGATCGGGTTGAGGACGCGGCCGATGTCGTGGGCGATCCAGACTTTGGTGACCTCGAGCCAGCAGGTGCGCGGATCGACATCGACTTCGACCACGGCGGCGGTGAAGGAGTATGCCGGGCTCGGGCCGACGCCGCCGCCCTTGTAGCGGGCGGGGGACGGCGGGGGTTTATACGAGCCGGTGGTGCCGAGGGTGCCGTGGAGGGCTTCGCCGAGGATGACGGCGTCCTGGAAGGAGACGCCTTTGTCGGGGTCCTGGGCGTCGAAGACGCGACCGCCGGCGAAGACGAGGCGATCGGCGGGGAGGTCGAGTTTGCGTGCGACGGCGGAGGCGATCAGGTCGCGGCCGCGTTCGGCGGCCTGGATGGCGGCGTTGCCCATCATGAGGGTGACGCGGCTGGAGTAGGAGCCGAGGTCGACGGGGGTCATCGAGGTGTCGCCGGTGACGACGCGGATGTCGTGGGTGGTGAGGCCGAGGACTTCGGCGACCATGGCGGCGAGGACGTCGTCGGAGCCCTGCCCGATTTCCGCGGCGCCGCAGAACGCGGTGACGCCGCCGGAGCGGTCGAACTGGAGCTGGACGCCGGAGTGGGGCAGGTCGTTCCAGTAGATCGGGAGCCCGGCGCCGGAGAGGTAGGTCGAGACGGCGAGCCCCATCCCGTGACCCGGGCCGAGCCGTCCCCGGCGTTCCCGCCACCCCGACCGCTCCACCACCGACTCGATGCAGGCGCGGAGTCCGGAGGTGCCGATCCGCATCCAGTTCGCCGTAAACGAATTCGCCGGCGCGAGCTGCTTCAGCCGCAGGTCCGCCGGGTCGATCCCGAGGGAGACCGCGATCTTGTCGAGCTGGACCTCCTGGCCGAAGCGGGGCTGCGGGGTCCCGTGGCCGCGCTTCGGGCCGCACGGAGGCTTGTTGGTGAAGACGCGGCAGCCGCGGAAACGGTACTTCGGGATGGCGTAGGTGACGGTCTGGAGGGCGCCGGTGTAGAACGTGGAGGCGACGCCGTAGCTGCCGTAGGCGCCGCCGTCGAGCAGCGTCTCGAGATCCATGCCGACGATCGTCCCGTCCTTCTTCACGCCGGTCTTCATCCGCATGAGCACGGGATGGCGGCCGCGGTGGCAGTAGAAGACCTCCTCGCGGGTCAGGCAGATTTTCACCGGGCGCCCGGTCAGCATCGCCGCCTTCGCGACGACGATCTCGTGATTGAACGGGTCGGACTTCCCGCCGAACCCGCCGCCGTTGTGGCAGGCGACGACGCGGATCAGGTGCGGGGGGATCTCCAGCGCCTTCGCGAGCGCGCGGTGGACGTAGTGCGGCGTCTGTGTCGAGGACCAGACGCACAGTTTCCCGTCCGGCTCCACCAGCCCGACGGTCGCGTGCTGCTCCAGGGCCAGATGGGTATTCCCCGCGTAGAAGAACACGTCCTCGAAGACGCGGTCCGCCCCGGCGAGCGCGGCATCGATCTCGCCGAACTCCATGGCGACCTTCTTGTGGACGTTCCCGACGTCGCCGTAGTCGTGGATCCGCGGTTCGGGATGATCCAGCGCGTCCAGCGGGTCCGAGATCGTCCGGAGCGGCTCGAGTTCGACCTCCACCAGCAGCGCCCCCTCGATCGCCTCCTCCTCCGTCGTCGCGATCACCGCCGCCACCGGGTCGCCGACCATCCGGACGCGCCCGCGGCAGAGCGGGTGCTCGTCCTGGCTCACCGGGAGGATGCCGTAGGGGATGGGAAAGTGATCCCCGGTCAGGATCGCCTTGACGCCCTTCGCCGCGAGCGCCCTGCCGGTGTGAATCGCGCGGATCGTCGCGTGCGGGACGGTCGAGCGCACGAGGCGGCAGTGGAGCATCCGGGGGAAGGAGAGGTCGTCCGCGAACTGGGTCTGGCCGAGGACCATGGCGCGCCCGTCGATGCGCCGGCGTGCCTTCCCGATGACCCTGAGGTTGTCCGGTGTGCTCATCGCGGGGGCTCCCCGCCCATTTTTTCGGCGGCCCGTTCGACGGCCTCGAAGATCTGGATATACCCGGTGCACCGGCAGATGTTCCCGGCCAGCGCTTCGGAAATCTCCCCCCGGCAGGCTTTCGGTTTCCGGTCGAGGAGGGCGCGGGCCGTCACGAGGAACCCCGGCGTGCAGTACCCGCACTGGGAGGCGCCGCACTCGAGGAAGGCGTCCTGGAGGGGGTGGAGGCGCGCGTCGGAGGCGAGCCCCTCGACGGTGGTGACGGCGGCGCCGTCGACCTCCTGGGCGAGAATCAGGCAGGAAAGCGCCGGCTTGCCGTCCACGAGGACGGCGCAGGCGCCGCATTCCCCGAGCTCGCAGCCGTGCTTGGTGCCGGTCAGGCGGAGGTCCTCGCGGAGGACCTCGAGGAGGGTCTTGTGGCCGCCGAAGGTGACCTCGACGGGGTCTCCGTTGACGGTCAGGCGGATCCTGGGATCGGGCATGGACGCGGGCCTCCGGGCGGGGACGGTTGAGTTCCTGCGTGAATCTGGCAGAATGTCCCAAACGCGCGGCCTGCGCAAGAAAAAACTGAATGCCCGTTCAAACCCTTTGGCGAGGCGGCGGAGCATGGCGGGATCCAGGCAGTACGCGAGGCTGACCCGGCCCCTCGTCCGCGAGGGCGGCCGGGGCGGCGCCCTGCGCCCCGCGTCGTGGGAAGAAGCGCTCGACCGAGCCGCGCGCGGCCTCGGCGGCATCGCCGGGAAGTACGGCGGCCGCGCCGTCGGACTTTTCAGCTGCTCCAAGAGCACCAACGAGATGAACTACGCGGCGCAGAAATTCATGCGCACGATCTTCGGCAGCAACAACATCGACAGCTGCAACCGGACCTGACACGCCCCCAGCGTCGCCGGTCTGGCGACGGTCTTCGGTGCCGGGGGCGGCACGAGCTCGTACGAGGAAATCGAAAAGACGGACTTCATCCTCCTCTGGGGGTCCAACGCCCGCGCGGCGCACCCGATCTTCTTTCACCATCTGCTGAAGGGCATCCACAACGGGGCGCGGATGGCCGCGGTCGATCCGCGGCGGACGGAGTCGGTGAAGTGGGCGGATCTCTGGGCCGGGATCGACGTCGGGTCGGACATCGCCCTCGCGAACGCGATGGGGCGCGAGATTCTCGCGGCGGGGCTGGAGCACCGCGAGTTCATCGGCGCCGCGACGGAGGGGCTGGAGGCGTACCGCGCCGGCGTCGAGCGCTACACGCTCGAATTCGCGCAGCGCGAGACCGGCGTCCCGGCGGCGACCATCCGGGAACTCGCCCACGCGTGGGCGAAGGCGAAGACCGGGATGATCTGCTGGACCCTGGGGATCACTGAGCACCACAACGCCGTCGACAACGTCCTCGCCCTCATCAACCTCGCCCTCCTCACCGGCAAGGTCGGCCGCTACGCCTGCGGCCTCAACCCCCTCCGCGGCCAGAACAACGTCCAGGGCGGCGGCGACATGGGCGCGCTTCCCGACCGCCTCCCCGGGTTCCAGCACGTCGAGGTCGACGCGATGCGGGGGAAATTCGACGCGCGGTGGGGGAAGCCGGTGCCGCCGGTGCGCGGGTGGCACCTGACGGAGATGTTCGAGGCGATGGGGCGGAAGGAGTTGAAGGGGCTGTGGGTGATCGGGGAGAACCCGATGCAGTCGGAGGCGGACCAGCACCTGGCGCGCCGGCGGCTGGAGGGGCTGGAGTTCCTGGTGGTGCAGGACCTGGCGCTGACGAAGACGGGGGAGATTGCGGACGTCGTGTTTCCTGCGGCGTCGGGGTGGGCGGAGTCCGACGGGACGGTGACGAACAGTGAGCGGCGGGTGCAGCGGGTCCGGAAGGCGGTCGAGCCGCCGGGGGAGGCGAGGACGGACCTGGAAATCATCTTCGCGCTGGCGAAGACGCTGGGACACGACTGGGGAGCGGCCGACGCCGAGCGGGTCTGGGACGAGCTGCGCGCGCTGAGCCCGGTGCATGCGGGGATGAGCTATGCGCGGCTGGAGAAGGAGCACGGGCTGCGCTGGCCGTGCTGGGACGAGACGCACCCCGGGGAGCTCTTCCTGCACAGCCGGCTCTGGGAGCGGCCGCTGAACGGCCCGCGCGTGGCGTTCAATCCGGTGGAGCACGATCCGCCGGTGGAGCGGCTCGATGCGGAGTACCCGTTCCGGCTGACGACCGGGCGGCGGCTGGACGATTACAACACCGGCGTCCAGACGTCCGGGTACAGGTCCCCGCTGCGCCGCGGGGAGACGCTGGACATCGCGCCGGAGGACGGCGCACGGCTCGGGATCCGCGACGGCGAAACGGTCCGCGTCGTCTCGCGCCGCGGGGAGGTGCGCGTCCCCGCGCGATTCGACCCCGGGCTGCGGCCGGGGCTGACGTTCATGACCCTGCACTTCCAGGACGACGTCGCCACCAACCTGCTCACGATCGACGCGACCGACCCGAAGGCCGGGACGGCGGAGTTCAAGGCGTGTGCCGTGCGCGTCGAAAAGGCGGGGGGCTGATGGATCTCCACATCATCGGGCCGGAGCCGACGGACGAGGAGCGTGCGACGGTGGACGGCGTGCTCGGCGCGGCGACGTCGGCGTGGGCGGGGGGCGAGCGGGACCTGGACGGGGAAGGGCGGATCGCGTTGCTGGCGGGGCACGAGGCGCGGTCGATGCGCGACCGGCTGCTCCCGGCGCTGCACGCGGTGCAGGAGCGGTTCGGGTGGATTCCGCAGGGGGCGCTGACGTACATCTGCCGGAGGCTGACGGTTCCGCCGGCGGAGGCGTGGGGGGTCGCGACCTTCTACCACATGTTTTCGATGGCGCCGCGGCCGGCGGCGGTGGCGCATGTCTGCGACGACATTGGATGTCGCGGGAAAGAGGTCGACGCGCTCTGCCGCGGGCTCGAGGCCGCGCTCGGGCCGGCGGGGCATGCCGCCGCGGGGGCGG
>JABWAY010000224.1 GCA_013360825.1 Candidatus Brocadiia bacterium
CAGCGCCCCCGCCGTGGGCTCGAGTTCGAGCGAAGCGCGGTCGTCCGACGCGAGCAGCGTGTGGATGTCGAGCCGTTCGATGCGCGGCGAACGCGGCCCCCGCTCGGAAACCCGGTACCGCAGGACGGCCGCCGCGGCGTCCCTGCGGACAAGCGCGGTCCTGCCGCCGTCGAACCGCCCCTCCCCGCCGATCTTCCCGTCGGCATCCTGCGCCAGCGCCGGATCGTCCCACCGGTCGTGCCAGATCAGCGACGCCCCGTCGAATTTCAGATCCCCGTCGAGCTCGATCCACGCCAGCGGGCCGTCCGTGCAGACGACGCGCCCGCGGTAGACCTCCTCGAATGCCGGAACCTGCGCGTAGACCCTCGCGCAGCCGAAATGAGACGTGTTCGTGTGGCTGCCGTGCCCCTGCCCGAACGCGGCCAGCAGCGGCGCCAGGTCCGGGTTCGTGAGCACCGTCGCCCCGACCCCGGTCGTGTAGTTGAAGTTCCCGTGCGCGTCGCTTCCCGCATAGTGGTACAGCTTCCGGATGAACATCCGCCGCCGGCGCTCGCGCGGCTGAAAGGTGTACGACATCCCGGGCAGGACGAGCCGGTTGAGGTAGTGGACCATCCCGGCCATCCACTCGCAGTGCCAGTGGGAATTCGTGAAGTTCTGCTTCGTGCCGATCCCGCGGTTCCAGATGTTGAGCTGGCGCAGCTCGTTCGGATGCCCGAGCGGGATTTCGACGAACGGCTCCTCGTTCCAGATCTGGACGCCGGAGAACGGGAACCGCCCCGCCGTCTCGATCGCCACAAACGGTCCCCCGGCGAGATTCGCCGCGCGATCGAGGTCCTCGATCCTCCAGTGCAGGTTCCCCCCCGCCATCGGGTGCGCCGCGATCCACGCCCCATGCGCCGCCACCTGAGACTCCACGAACGGGACCGTGTTGTCGTTCCGCTCGTCGCGCGCCACCGCCCCCGAAATCACACCGTCCGCGAGCGCCGCCAGCTCTTCCAGATGCCCCCGTTCAAACGTCGCCCAGGCCCGGAGAATCCCCAGGAACCCCTCTTCCGTGATCCCCGGCGCGCCGGTTTTCTGAAGCGCCTTGTTGATCTCTCCGAGCACTTCCCCGCGCGAGGCATCCTGCGTCAGGAGCCAGTGAATGATTCCGGGAAGCGTCCGGTCGGCGAACGTCGGGATCCGCCACGCCTGCAGGGTCTCCAGGAGCACCTTCGCCCGACCGAGCCCCTCCTGCCACCGGCGCCCGCCATGCCAGGGTCCCCGGAGCGGCTCGACGCCGTAGACCAGCGCATGCGCGGAGCCGGTCGGCCGCCCCGCCGGGTCCTGGAGCGCGACCTCCTGATTCGCGCCGCGCCCCGCGAACCGGCGGAGCGTCTGGATTTCCAGCTCCGGGCCGTACGGCAGCGCCGCGGGCTTCACCTCGGCCCGCGCCCCCGTCCGCGGATCCGCGACGGTCTCGGTCAGGAAGCAGTTGTGGTCGGTCGTGAACAGGACTTCGCGCGACCCCACCGCCGCCAGATCCTGCCGCCGGACCGCGTGCAGGTAGGCGTCGTCGACGAACCCCATCGCGTGCGCACTTCGGACCAGCATCCAGAGCGGCCCGCCCCAGGCCAGCCGGGGTTCGACCGCGTCCCGCGTGTACTCGGACGCCGTGTGGACGTGCAGATCGTAGTACTGCCCGGAGTTTTCGAATTTCGGAAGGGACACATGGAGCTGCGTGCGCAGGACGGCCTCGGCGATGGTGACGGCGGACTGGAACCCGGTCCACCCGCCTTTCCAGGGATCCAGCGCCTGATCCAGGGACCGGACCCAGGCGTGGAGGTAGATCTCGCGGTCGGCGGGGTTCGCGAGCGACGCGATGGGGACATTCAGGACGACATGCCACCCGTCCTCCCGGATGAACCCGACCAGGTCGCGCGGATCCACGGGCATCCCCACGGCGCTCTCGACGCCCACCCCCGCGGACTCGACGGTCCGCCCCTCCAGGAGCGGCGGCTCCGTCCGCCCCCGGACATGAAACAGCGTCTTCGCCCCCGCCATCGCGGAAGGCGGCGTCCCCGCCACGATGTCGGTCTTCAGGACGGACTCGAAGGGAGCCTGTTCGAGGTGGATTTCGAAGAGCCAGAGGCCGCGACTCCGCTGACTCGAGCCGGGGAACGGTGCGGCCGAGGAGGACAGTTTGCGCTGCGAGTCCTGAGATACGGCTTCCGGTGCGAAGATGAGCACGGGACACTCCACCCGACCTTCGACCAGGAATGCCGGCGCATCGAGAATGATTTCCTTGGTCGCCCACGCGTCGGCGTACTGAGTGGTCGCCTGGGGGCTGACACAATTGACGGGGAGCTCCAGCGTGTGGACGGGTCTGCCGGCCACATGAAAGCCGACGCTCGGAATGACGCCCGTGAGTCCCTCGGCGAGAACCGGTATCTTCATGTGGGTCCGAATCGTCTTCGTCTCTCTCGGATCGAGAGTGATTTCCTGCTCCGTCACGACATCCCCGATGGCGCCCCCCGCGGAACCGCGAACTTGCTTCGGGCCGCAGTTCTGCACTTCCATCGCAATCACCAGATCGTGCTCTCCATAGCGCAACTGGATGACCCGGGGGTGACGCACCAGCACCGGCACCTCCGGCGCGGGCTGCACCATGAGCAGCACGGGGAGCGCATCGTTGGCCGGGTTATCGTCGCCTTCGGCCCGGATCGAGACGCGCCCGAGGAAGGAGTCCGCTTTGAGCGCGGGGAGATCCAGCTCGACGCGGCGCGACTCCCCGGGCTTCAGGGCTTTCACGGCGGCGCGGACCTGCACGCCGGCCGCCGCGAACTCGACCCGCGCTTCGCCGTCCTGCTCCGCGCTCCCCAGGTTTGCGATCAGGAGTTCCATCTTCGCGGGCTTCCCCGGCTCCACCGGCCCGGGATTGGTGTCGAACGCCTCCAGACAGAGGTCCCGTCGCCCCGTTCCCCATGCCGCCGCGATCCCGTCGTGGACGCGCCGGACCGGGAAGTTCAGGCTGAAATTGCCGAGCTCCACCGGAGCGGCGCTCAGGATCACCCTCCGGCGGACCTCCGCGGCCTCGAGGTCCGGGCGGATCGTCCGCAGTTTCGCGACATACCCCGCGACCCGCGCCGTCACCACGCTCGACCCCTCCAGCCGCGCCGTCCCGCCTCCCGGCGCCAGCGACTGCGCGAACCCGCTTCCCATCAGCTCCGTCTTCCCTGAAATGTGGGCCCGCGCCGCCGGGACCTCCACGAATGCCTTCGTCCCGTCCGGCTGCTCCGCCTCCCGCTGTTCCGTCACCGTGCACGAAATCACCCACGGATGCATCGCCGGCCAGTAGTCCGCCGAGCCGTCCGAAATCCCTGCCGCGGCGACGATCAGCACCCCTTTCGACCTCGCCCGCTCGATCGCCTCGTCCAGCCCCCGCGTGCTCCGCGGCGACCCCATCGCGATGCAGATCACCCCCGCCCCCTCCGCCACCGCCCGGTCGATACCGGCGGCGAGGAATGTGGGAAGCGTCTGCCGTTCTGCGCCGGAGGTGACCTTGATCGGGAGGATGCGGACCGAGCCCGCGGCGGTCCCGGCGACGGACCGGTCGTCGGTCGACCCCGCGATCAGTCCGGCGACGGCGGTCCCGTGCCCCGCGAGGTCGGTGGCCGGCTGGTCCGGTTCGGCCAGGCTGATCCCCGGGAGACAGCGCCCGTGGAATCCGGCGTGCCCCGCGTCCACCCCGGTGTCGATCACCGCCACCAGGAGCCCTCCCTCCTTCGCCGGCGGATCCTCCGCGTCGTGAATCGCAGGTGGCCGCTCCTCCGCCGCCGACACCCCCCGACGGAGTCCCGCGAAGACGAGAATCCCGACCAGCAGCAGACCGACCATGGCGCAGAGACGCAGCCGCATCCACCCCTCCCCTGATTCCTGCCGCTTCCGGCAATTCCAGAAGCGGCGACCGATGAATCCGCACGGACCCTGAACTGCGGACTCTACGGACGCGCCGGCTCCCGGGCAAGCGTTGCGTGATGCGTCGCAGGCCGGCGGGTTCCGCCGGACCTCGCCCCCCCGCCGCAGACCGGGTCTTGCAAATTAGAAGTTGAACTTCTAATATGCACGAATGATCCGCCGCCAGTTCGCCTCTGATCTCCGCCGCCTCCTGCGCGCCTTCCCCGTGGTCACGATCCTGGGCCCGCGCCAGTGCGGGAAGACCACGTTCATCCGTCAGGCGCTCCCCCGGTGGGTTTACGTCGACCTGGACCGCCCGTCGGACGCGACCCCGTTCACGGAAGACCCGGAAGCCCGTTTCGCCGGCCTCGGCGATCACCTCGTGCTGGACGAGGCCCAGCGGGTTCCCGGATTGTTTCCGGTCCTGCGGTCTCTCGTGGACCGGGACCGGAAGAAGAAAGGACGGTTCGTCCTCCTCGGCTCCGTCTCGCCGCAGCTCATCGGGACGATCTCCGAATCGCTCGCGGGCCGGACGGGATTTCTGGATCTGCCGCCGTTCCAGTGGGGCGAAGTGCTGAAGAAACCGGGCCCGGGGCAGCTCTGGTTCCGTGGCGGCTTCCCCGACGCGTTCCTGCAGCGCGATGACCGCCTTCGATTCGAGTGGTTCGAGGGCTATACCCGGACGTTCATCGAGCGCGACCTGGCGGCGCTCGGGATCGGCGTCTCGGCCCCGCGGATGCGGAAACTCTGGACCATGCTCGCGCATGTTCACGGCGGCCTCTGGAATGCCTCCCAGCTGTCCGCCTCCCTCGGCGTCAGCTACCACACCGTGGAACGGTACGTCGACATCCTGAACCAGGCGTTCCTCGTACGAAAGCTGCCCCCCTGTCACGCCAACATCGGGAAACGCCTGGTCAGGAGTCCCAAGGTCTACCTGCGGGACTCGGGGCTGCTTCACTTCTTCCTCGGCCTCCGTTCACCGGCGATG
Organism: Candidatus Brocadiia bacterium; assembly: GCA_013360825.1. Classification (GTDB taxonomy): domain Bacteria; phylum Planctomycetota; class MHYJ01; order WSZJ01; family WSZJ01; genus WSZJ01. Next base: position 4,925 of record JABWAY010000224.1, read on the forward strand.
CTCGACACCCACCCGTCGCGCGGCGCGAGCTGGGAGGGGTTCGTGATCGAACAGCTCGTGAACGCCTTCCGTACCGCCCGCCCGGGGAGCCAGGCGTTCTTCTGGCGCACCGCGACCGGAGAGGAGGTCGACCTTCTCATCGAAGCGGGTCCCGACCGGATCCCGTTCGAGATCAAACTGCACTCGGCCCCCGGCGACGCCGAGGCGCGCTCCCTTCGCCGCTGCATGGCGGACCTCGGGTTGAAGCGCGGGTACGTGCTGTATCCGGGTAAAGACGACTACTCGCTGGGCGGTGGGGTGAAGGTTCTCGGCGTTCCCGGCCTGCTGGCGAGTCCTGCCGCGACCCTCGCGCTTCTCTGACCGCCGGGGTGCGCGCCGGCGGGGTCGCCGAAACGAATCCTGTCCCGCCGGCCCGATTCCTCGGACGATGGCGGGCGTCCCCATTCAAGCGGGAGTCTTCCATGTCGATGGCGCGCCTGGCGTTGCTTCTGCTCGCCGTCCTGGCCGTCCCGGCGTGCGGCGAGAAGCCGACCCCGGGAAACACGATCGCGGTGTACGTGGGGACCAGTCCGGGATCGGGGAGCGTGGGGATCTACCGGTTCGACCTCGACCGGACGACCGGCGCGGTTTCGTCCCCCGAACTCGCCGCGCGCGCCACGAACCCGAGCTTTCTCGCGATTCACCCGGGGGGCCGGTTCCTCTATGCGGTCGCCGAGACCGGAGAGTCCGGGGGAAAGAAGACCGGGGCCGTGGTCGCATTCGCGATCGGCGAGGAGGGAAACCTGACCGAGATCAACCGGCAGTCCTCGGAGGGGGCGGGCCCCTGCCACCTCGTCGTCGACAAGGCCGGGAAGAACGTGCTCGTCGCGAACTACGGGGGGGGAAGCGTCGCCTGCCTGCCGATCCAGCCCGACGGTTCGCTCTCGCCGGCGAGTTCGACCCGGCAGCACACGGGGTCCAGCGTCGACCCGAAGCGGCAGCGCGCCCCGCATGCCCATTCCATCAACCTGGATGCGGCCGACCGGTTCGCGTTCGCGGCCGACCTGGGGATCGACCGGATCCTGATCTACCGGTTCGACGCGGACAAGGGTCTCCTCACGCCGAACGATCCGCCCGCGGGGGTCGTCGCGCCGGGGAGCGGCCCGCGGCATTTCACCTTTCATCCGACCGGGGCGTTCGCGTACGTCGTCAACGAGCTCGCGCTGACGGTGACGGCGTTCGCGTACGATGCCGAGAAGGGCGCGCTCACCGAGGTCCAGACGATCACGACGCTTCCGGTGGAGAAGCAGGCCGGATTCTCGACGGCGGAGATCGTCTGCTCGCAGGACGGAAAATTCGTCTACGCCTCGAACCGCGGGCACGACACGATCGCGATTTTCTCGGTCGACGGCGCGACGGGGCGGCTCGCGCCGGTCGGGCACGAGTCGACGCAGGGGAAAACCCCACGGAACTTCGCGATCGACCCGTCGGGGACGTTCCTGCTGGCCGAGAACCAGGGCTCGGGGACGATCGTGGTCTTCCGGCGCGACGCCGGGACGGGCCGGCTGACGGCGACCGGACACGTCGCCAAAGTCGGCAGCCCGGTCTGCGTGCGCTTCCTCGACCCCGCGAAGTAGCGCGGACCGAGTTCTGGGGAAGTCGGCGGCGACCGCTTAAGATCCCCCCGTGCCACGGAACCGCCGCGTCGTGCAGAGAGACCCCCTCCCGCCCCCCTGGCTCGTCCACGCCTGCGCCGACCTCTACCGGGCGTGCGTCGAGGCCCCCGGCGCGCCGGACAAGGTGATCGCGCGGGCGTTCCGGGAGGACCGGCGGCTCGTGGACGAGCTGCGGGCATCGATCCCCGAGGCCTTCGAGAGCGAGGAGTACCGCACGCGGAAGAAGCTCGTCGAGGCCCAGTTCAACGAGAAGAACGAGCGGACGTTCACCGTCCTCGAGGAGCGGGCCCGCAAGCGGGGGATCGCGATCG
>JABWAY010000225.1 GCA_013360825.1 Candidatus Brocadiia bacterium
TCGTGATGGCGCCGCCAGCCGTCGGCCGTGGGGAAGGCGGTGACGAAGGCGAGGGTGAGCGTGTCGATCGGCGGAGTGTGCCGCCGGCGCGAGCGCATCAGCGCGGCGGCCGCCTTGCGGACGCTCGAAGAACCCCGCGTGCTTGAAGCCGTCAAGGCCCGCCTGGCCCAGGGCAACCTCAGCGCCTATGAGCGAGTGCAGTGTTACCGCGCGCTGGGCGAGCTTGCCCTGCCCGAAGCCCAGCAACTGGCCGAGCGCGAGCGGGAAGCCGCGCCCCCGGACAGCCTGGTCCAGTTTTTCGCCGAAGACGCCCTGCTGCGCTCGCTGCTCGCGGCCGAGTTCTCCCAGCCGGCCTGGACGCGCTACCAGCGGCGGCGCAAGGAGGCGCCGCAGGTGGAGTTGCGGGTGCTGCACGCCGCGCTGTCGGAACTGGCGCAGCCCGGGGCCATGGACCGGACCCTGGCGGAACTCCGCAGCCGGGCCGTCGAGCCGCGCGAAGCGCGAAAGCGCCTCGACCAGGTCCACCGGGGCATGGCCGAGAAGGCCCAGGCCCTCGAACGTCCCGGAACCCCGCTGGCCCCGGGCGAAATCCGGCCCGGCCTCGCCGTCCGGGTCCGGTCGCTCGGCCAGGACGGGATCGTGACGGCGATCCGCGGAAAAGGGGGAAGGGCCGCCGTGAACTGCTCCGGGATGGACGTCGAGGTGGCCTTCGAGGACCTGGTGCGCGGGGAATCCCCGCCGCCGGTCCCCGCCGCCCGCCGCGAGCCGAAGCCGCCGGTCGCCGGGCCGCGCGAAATCGATCTGCGCGGACTGCGGGTCGAGGAGGCGCTCCGGCTGCTAGCCGGCGAAATCGACGACTGCCTGATGGCCGGTTCCCCCTCCGTCCGCATCATCCACGGATTCGGCACGGGGGCCCTCTCGCAGGCCTGCACCGAGTGGCTGCGGCGGCATCCCCAGGTCGAGGGATTCCGCCACGGCAAGCCGGAGGAGGGGGGCGGCGGCGTCACGGTCGCCTCCTTCCGCGCCTGAGCGGCCCCGCGCCGCGGTCCGCCGACCCCGGCACCGGTCACGCCGCCGATCGACCGACCCCGGCTCCGCGAACTCAGGCTTTCCGCGCTTCTCCCAGCGCCCAGTGCTTCGAAAATTCCTGCTCCGTCGAGGGGAGCATCATTTCCGGCCGGAAGAGCACCTTGACGACGGGGTCCGGCGTGAGCGTCGTCTCGCCGGTCATCGGGATGTGGGTCACGATCCTGCAGACCGACATGTCGTCCCCGCACTCGTAGTACATCCAGGCTTCGCCTTTCATCGGGACGAACTGCGAAGTCTTCAGAAATTTCATGGGAGTCTCCTTGCCGGGCATTCTGCCCGCGTGCCGGCGGTTTGCCCACGAGAAGCTGCGGAATTTCCCCCGGCCGCCCCCGACGCCACGCGCGCGGACGGGCGCGCGCGCATGCGGACTTTGTTCACGCCCCCGCCCGCCACCGCTACAATCGATGCACTCCAGCGGAGCCCCACCATGCCGTTCTTCACGTCAGATCAGGCCGACGCCCTCCACGCCCTCCACCGCTCCGACCCGTCCCACCGCGACCTGGTCGATTTCCTTTCGGGACCGCTCGCCTCTTTCGCCGCGGAAAAGGTCGCCCCGCGCGCCGCCGCGAACGACCACGACGAAGTCTTCGCCGCAGACAACTTCCACGCCCTCGGCGACCTCGGCCTCATGTCCCTGCCGTTCCCGGAAAAGTACTCGGGAATGGGCGCCTGCTTCTCCTACCTCGTCGCCGGGATCGAAACCCTCGCCAAGGCCGACGCGGGCTTCGCCCTCGCCGTCGCCATCCACGGCACCATGACCGACGGGATCTACCGCTTCGCCAGCGACGCCCTCAAGGACCGCTACGTCCCGAAACTCGCCACCGGGGAATGGATCGGAGCGTTCGCGCTCACCGAGTCGACCTCGGGATCGGATGCGAAATGCATGCGCACGGCCTGGACGCGCGACGCCGCCACCGGCGACTACATCCTGAACGGCACCAAGTACTGGATCACGAACGGCCTTTCCGCGGACGTCTTCTTCGTCATGGCCAAGGGGCCCGACGGGCAGGTGAGCGCCTTCGCCGTGGAGAAAGGGTGGAAGGGTTCGTTTGAGCAGCACAAGATCGAGGACAAGATGGGCGTCCGCGGTTCGAACACCGCCGAACTCGTCTTCTCCGACTACCGCGTCCCGAAGGCCCACCTGATCGGGGCGGAAGGGAAGGGGTTCAGCTACGCGATGCACATGCTGAACGGCGGCCGCGTCACGATCGGCGGCTGGGCGACCGGCATCGCGCAGGGCGCGTACGAGAAGTTCATGAAGTACGCGCACGAGCGGGAACTCTTCGGAAAAAAACTGATCGATCTCGACAACACGAAACGCGAAATCGCGGAGATGCAGGTCGCGATCCGCGGCGGACGGCTCCTCTCCTACGACGCCGCCTTCTGGAAATCCCAGGGCGCCGACGTCCAGGTCAAGGCGGCCGTCGCCAAGATCGCGGCCACAGACGCCTCCTTCCGCGTCTCGGAGCGCGCAATCCAGCTCGCCGGGGGGTACGGCTACGTCATCGACTCCCGCATCGAGCGCCACCTGCGCGACGCGCTGCTCGGCCGCATCGGAGAGGGCGCCAACGAGGTCCTCAAGATCGTGGTGATCGCGCGCGGGCTCGAGCGGGAATTCGGCGAACACCCCGTCCGGGAAGTCTGGTAGGGCGCCCGCGCAGGGCCCGCCCGGATCCGCCGCCGACAAAAAAAGCCCCGGACGCTTCCGCGCCCGGGGCCCGTCCGCCCGCCGATTCCGCCTACTTGCGCGACTCGGTGCTGGCCAGCCGGAAGTATGTCACCGGCTCGGAGAAGTACGTGATGCTGATGTCGCACAGGATCGGCGACATCGTCACCGGGACCAGCGAGGCCACCTCGAACCAGCCCAGGTAGTACACCTCGTCCGTCGCCGTCACGCGCTCCTTCACCGGCACGCCGACACATCCGTCGTAGTAGAAGAAGTCCTTCGTCGCGCCGCCGCCCGTGTTGATCCGGATCGAGGGCGTGATGTGCCCGAACGCCGTCGTGGGGGCCGTTCCGTCGTGCCCGTACAGGTGCACGTGGAACGGATGGTAGTGAGTGCACCCGACCGTCCCGATCGTCACATCCCGCGCATCCGCCTCCGTCTCCAGGAACGTCAGGCGCTTCTTGTACACCCCCGCCTTCTCCCCGCTGAAGCCCTTCCCGCTCAGACCGTCGTAGTACGTCGAGGAGTGGTAACGGTTCCGGGGGGTGAACGAGGCGGTGTGGCTCCGCCAGTGGTGCATGACGATGTTGTCGATGACGCCGTGCCACCGCGGAGAGCTCATCCCGAACGTCCCGTCGTTCGCGAGCGTGCCGCCGACGACGAACCTCGGGCCGCTGCCGACGTTCGTGTTGGGGATCGTCGGGAAGACCGGCTCGGGGAGGATCATGGCCGTCACATCGAACACCCCCGGCCCGACGACCTCCTCGATGGTCCGGGCGCCCGCGCCGAATCCGGAGGCCACGACGCTCGCCGGCGACGCCGCCCCCTGCCCGTCCACGAACATCATCGCATTGGCCGGGATGTCGATCAGGGTGCCGTCGGGAAGCGTGATCTGCGACTTGTTCACCCAGCTGAATTCGACATGGTGCCAGGTGTGGGGCTTCCAGTTGTGCGCCACATACATGACGTAAAGCTGCGCGGTCGGGTGGTGGTAGATCTCCAGGTAGATCCGGCTGAGTTCCGCGTAGGCGCGGATGCTGTAGTTCATCCCGTGCATGCCGCCGACCCCCCAGTCGAACAGGAACTGCCGCTTGCAGGGCCACACGGCGTAGGGAGCCCCCCAGGCCGGCGTCACCGTGTGCATCTTGCTGTTCGTCGCCCAGCTCCAGAGATCGATCTCCGGCTTGACGGTCATTTCGATCGTGCAATCCGGCGCCGGGACCTCGTCGGCCCAGTAGGTATGGAAGCGGTTCCGGCGAAGCTGGTTGATGTAGATGCCGAAATTCTGAAGGTCACAGCCGTTGTCCCAGAAGTTCGCGCCGCCCGCCCCGCCCATCCAGCCGATCCCGGCCGCCGTGGGCTCGATCTGGTACGGCTTCTTCGGGCCCGCGCCTCCCCAGTTCACGTCGTAGTCGACATCCGTCGTCGTGGAATGCGCCGGCTCCGCGTGCATCAGGCCCGTGTCGGCGAAACAGTGCGGCGAATCGTACGCGTACTCCGGATGCCGGCCGATCGGCGTCCCGCGGTGCCAGGCCCCGTGGTGGCTCTGCACCGTGTAGATGTCCGCCATGTTGAACCCGGCCACGAACGAAATGCCGCACTTCTTGAGCGACGCCGCACTCAGCCCCGCCAGGGAGGCCGGCACCGGGCTCGGAATCTTCGGGTTCGGGCCCCAGCAGGCCTCGTTCGGATTGAACCCGCCGCCGGCGATCCCGGCCGCCGGCCCCGGTCCGATCCCCGCCTGGACCTTCGCCGGACCGTTCAGGATCAGGTACCCCTCGTAGTCCGCGCACCAGCTCACGTCCCCCGTCTGCCCCCGATACCGCGCGGGGTTCGACGCGGGGTTGTACGCATACTCGGGCATCGACACGATCGGCGGATACCCGGCCGACAGCAGGTCCCCCTCGTCCGAATTGTCCGCCGTCCACGACCGGTCCGACTCCAGCTGCTCCTGCGTCGTATATCGGAGCAGGTCCCAGACTTTCACCACCGTCTCGATCCGCTCCTCCGCCATCACCGTGGCCCCGCTGTACACCCGGCCCACGCTCTCGATCTCGAAAAACCCGTTCGAACTGAACGTCCACTCCGTCGAGGGAAGCTTGATGTCCGACTTGTCGAGCCGGACGATGTCGTCCGGATCAATCGAGGGATCGCTCTGCACGAGGATCAGGTCCGGGCACAGCTTCTTGATGTTCGAATTCGGGTTGCCGTTTGCCTTCAGAAGCGCCTTCTGGAACCGGCTCAGCCCCGGGATCTTGTTGAGGACGTCGTCCTCAAAGTGCATCCAGTCGTTGTACGACCACGACCCTGCCGGCGTCCCGTGCGTGAACCTCCCCGAAATCAGGAAGTCGGCGATCCCCTCCGCCTCCACCTGGCTGATCTTCACGTTGATGTTCCCGAGCCGCGAGTTGTACTCCTTCGTCGCCGCCGACTCGTCCACCACCGTGTAGTCCCAGAAGTCGGCCTCCAGCCCCATCAGCATCGCGACCAGGACCTCCCGGCTCGCGGTGTTGACGTTGATCGGGCACCGGGGCTCGATCCTGTAATACGTTCCGCCGAACTTGCCGGCCTTCGTCTGCCCTCCCAGCGCCGCATTGCTCCCCTGGCCGGTCACAAACTGCCGGAACCCGCCGCCCCCGCCCTTCGGATCCGTCAGCGGAGACAGCGCCGGCGCCGCCAGGAACGACGTCGCAGGAATCGACGCGTACGCGCCCGGAATCGCGGCGGAGAGCGAGTAGAGCGGGCTCGTCGCAAACTCGGGAACGCCCGGTTCCGACTTCACCGGGTCGGTCGGCAGCCCTCCCGTCTTGCCGCCCCCCGAGCCGCCGGAGCCGCCGGAGCCGCCGGAGCCCGACCCGCCGCCCGCTCCGCCTCCCGTCCCGCCTCCCGTCCCGCCGCCCGCGCCGGCCGTCGCCGAGGCATAGCTTCCCCCGACATAGTCCGTCGCCCCCGTCCACGTATTCACGAATCGCGTCGTCATCCCGTCAATCCAGCCATGACACGTGATGAAATTCTTCACCGCCTCAAACCGCTTCCTCCCGGCAGCCGGCCCGCCCGCGGCAGCGTCGGCCAGGAAGACCTCTTCCAGGATCTCCGTCTTGTTGTTGAAGGGTTTCTGCCGGGCGAGTCCCCGGGCGACCAGCTTGTCGCCGAGCCTGAACCCGGGGATGTTCACCGGCGTGCCGTCCTCGCACTTCAGGATGTCTCCCAGGTTGTTCAGCAGGGTGGGGATGCGCTCGCCCCCGTCGTTCACGTTGATCATGGACGCGCAGTCGAGGACCTTGAGAGCGTACAGATCGCCCTGCGCGTTGTAGGTTCCGGGGAACTCGCCGGAGAACGCCTCATTGACCCCCGGGGACTTCGGCTGGGGGAAGGAGATGCCGTTCGGCGCCCCGGACATGCCGTGGTCGAAGGCCACCTCGAGGGTGCGGGGGGGCATGCCGTAGGATCGCGTGGGGGCGAATTTCCAGATGTCCGTCTTCACGGTGGCCGGGTAGACGATCCCGGTGCCGGGCTCCGCGTTGAGCATTTCGCGGTAGTACCAGTCGTTGCGCGTGTCGTCCCAGGCCTGGACCATGGCACGTCCGCGGAGGGAGGCGAGGGTGCGCTCGATGCCTGACTGGGCCAGCAGCCTGGCCCTGACTTTGTCGACGTAGCTGCTGGACGCGACGCGCTCCACGCGCGACAGGGTCGCGAAGGTGGCGGCGAGGAGTCCGAGGACGCCGAGGACCCCGAGCGCGACGAGGAGGACGAAGCCGCGCTGGCGTTCGCGAGCATGCTGGATCATGTTTGTCTCCTGGATAGGACCGGGTTTTCGACGACCCCATAGGCGTCGGGGCCCGGTAAGCGTTGGGGGACCAGAAGCAAGATCCGGGCCATGATGAATTTTCTTAATCGATACAAGTCAATGCCAATGATGCAGTTGCAGCGTGCGTGAACATTCTTAATCACAATAATTAAGAAGATTAATGCTCTGGGCGTTACTCAGGAGGCGACATGTTACCCGGGCGTAGCGACCGCCGGCTGCCCGCTCAGCCAACAAAAAAGCCCCGGACGCTCGCGCGCCCGGGGCTCCCGATGGTCCCGAAAGACTACTTCTTGGCTTCCGCGCTGCTGAGACGGTAGAAGGTGAC
>JABWAY010000226.1 GCA_013360825.1 Candidatus Brocadiia bacterium
CCCACGGTGCGGCCCGCGGCGGACTCGGCGTTCACGGGGTCGTGCCGTCGGGCCCGGGGTCGGGGGGTTCGACATGGTCGCCGCGGGCGATGCGGGCGAGGGTGATCAGGAGGAGGAGGAGGGCGCCGCCTCCGGCGACGGCGAACCAGAGCCAGGGGTTGCGGCGGAAGGGCCCCTCCGGGGCGGCGAGCAGGGTCAGGATCGCGAGCATTCCGCTCAACTCCTTGTGCCATATCACTTTGCGGACTTCCGCCATCGTACATCCCCGCGGGCGAAATTTCCTCCTTCCCTGCAACCTTCCGGCCCCGCAGACGCAAGTTCTTATAGATCCTCCGGAGACCCCACCATGCGCCGCTTCCTCCCGCTCCTCGCCCTTCCACTTCTCGCCGCCTGCACCGGTTCCTCGGTCAGCCTCGGATTCACGGTCTACCCCGACAAATCGGGTGAGTACGAGCAGATGGCCGTGGTGCTGGAAGAGACGCCGGCCAAGGACGAGGAGGCGTGGCTGGGCGGGATGCAGGTGCAGTCCGCGCGCCGTCTGCGGGTCCAGCACGCGAAGGCGACGTTCGCGCTGATCGACGCGTGCGACGTCGGCGGGATCCGGTTCGAGTTCGGGCCCGAGAAGGACGGATTCCGGCTTCAGGCGTCGATTCCCACCACCGCGGAGGCCGGGTGGGTCCGCCGTCTCGCCCCTTCGTCCGAGCAGATCGACCGCATCTCCGGCGCGATGGAAAAGGGGATGGAAGGAGGGGGGAGGCAGATCGTCCTCATGAACTACGCGGCCGGGATGGCGTTCGCGGTGGTGAGCGTGCAGATGCCGGGGGCGGTCCGGGAGGCGTCGATCGAGGGGGCGCCCTGGAAGACCGAGATCGGCCGCGAGGAGCCGCTGATGATGGGCGGGCGGCAGCGGACGGAGCTCGACACCGCGTATCTCTGGATCCCGCTCAAGGAGGTCCACGCGGGGAAGACCGCGCAGATCGTCTGGCGGGTCAGCTGCGGCGAGATCACGGAGGAGCGGGCGTTCGCGTGGGAGCAGCAGCGGCACCGGAAGGCCGCGACAGAGGCCGAGAAGGCGCGCGCGGCGGCAATGAAACAGATCGCCGACCAGATCGGCTCGCGGATGCAGGAGATGGCGCTTCCGGAACGCGAGACCGGGCTGAAGTTCGTCGAGGCGCTCGGCGTGACGGAGTTCAAGATCAAGCTGCGCGGGCCGAAGACGCCGGTGCAGGTGTACGGGGAGACGGAGGAGGTGCTGGTCTGCGAGGAGCCCGCGGAGGACGAGGCGGGGATTTACGGCGTGACGCGGGGAGGGATGGTGATCTGGATCCGGAAGGGCACGAAGCGGTTTGAGAAGGCGATCGAGCGGACGACGACGAAGTAGGGGCGCGGGGAGAAGAAGAAAGGGCCGGAAGCCGAAGCTCCCGGCCCTTTCCGAAGGCTGACCCTGACGCGCGCCGCCGAGCGGGCCGGCGCGCCGGCCTTTGAGATGCGTTCATCGCGGTCCGTGTTCACGGCCCGCTCCGGCATCCCGCGGGGAGATCCAGCGCCGGTATCTCCACGCGTCCTTCTGGTCCGATCCCACCTCCTTCCGAAAAGAGCTCCGGCCACTCATGGCACCGTGCGTCACGTTTGACACACCGTGCCGGCGACGGGCGAACGATTCGCGCGCCACTCGTCCGCCAGGATGGCCATCTGGCGGACATCGACAAATCTCCCGTTCTGGAACCGGGCCTTCCGTGCGACGCCTTCGTTCCTGAACCCGGCCTTCTCATACACCCGGATGGCCCGGGGGTTGGTCTCGTCCACCTGCAGCTCGACCCGGTTCAGGCCGAGGCGTTCGAACGCGATTCCGAGCATCACCTCCGTGGCTTCGCTTCCGAATCCCCGGTCCCAGCATTCCTTTTCTCCGATCATGATTCCGAAACTGGCCTTCCGGTCGGGGAGGGCGATGTCGCGGAGCCCGGCGCACCCGATCGGCAGATCTCCGTCGCGGGAGACGAGCAGGAGCGTGATGTTCCGCTGGTCGCCGGCGCGGGCCTTCAGCCAGGACAGCTCTTCCTCGAGCCCGATGGGGAGGGTCCGTGCGATGTGGACCGTCACCTCCGGGTCGTTCAACCAGCGCACGAGGGTCGGTGCGTCGGAGGATTCGGGGGATCGGAAGAGCAGTCTGGGGCTTTGGGCGTAGGCCGGGATCACGACGCACCTCCTTTCCTTTGCATGGGGTAAAAAAAAACCGGCGATCCGTGGGGCGGATCGCCGGTGTGAAGAGGACAGGGCGATCAGCCGATTGAGTTTCCTTCCGTGACGTCGAGCGTATCCGTGCCGTTCCCGGGGATCTGGCCCGCGTGGATGCGGGCGGGCTTGAAGCCGGGGAGTGCGAGGGAACGCCGGTAGAGGTTGATGTTCATGGCAGGGGATTGATCGTGCGCGGGGGCGGCGGGTTCGGAGAAAAGTGTGAGCGGGGGTGGTGGGGCGGCCTGGGGATTACGCAAGATGAGTCTGCGTCAAGGGTTGTGAAGCGCGTGAAATTGCGGAAAAAACGGGGGAGCGCGTCTTGACGGGGGCGGGGGATGGGTTATATTTATATCAACTGAAGCAATTGAACGGAGAGGCGATGAGACACGATGTGGCGGCGATCGCGAAGAAGGCCGGAGCCGGCGGAATCATCTCCGGCCGGAAGTCCACTCCCGCCATTCGGGAACGCCTGGAGGCCGCGTTCCAGGACATCCGCCAGGGCGGCGTCGAGATTCTCGACTTCTCCCACGTCGACGTCCTCGACTTCTCCGGCGCCGACGAGGTCGTCGCCAAACTCGCCGGCCGGCTTGCCGAGGGGGAGTACGGCACCGGGACCCTGGTCCTCACCGGCTGCAACGAAGCGGTCCGGGAGGGGATCCACGCGGCCCTCTCCACCAAGGGAAGCTGCCTGATGCACTTCGAGAGCCGGAAAAAATGGTCGATCCTCGGAGAACTCGAGCCCTACCTCAAGGAGACCCTCGACCTCGTCATGAGGAGCGGCACCCTCCTCGCCCGCGACCTGGCCACCGAATGCAAACTCAAGCTCAACACCGCCAGCACCCGGCTCATCAACCTTCTCGAACGCCGCCTCGTCATCCGAAAGGAGGACCCTGCGACCAAGATCGGACGGGAGTACACCTACTGCTCGCCCCTCACCGCCGTCCTGCAGGATGCCTGACCGCCCTTTTTTTGCCCCATACATCAACTAACATAGTAGACATTCTACATTTCACGGAGATGCCTCATGCACCTGAACAAGGTCGTCCTCATCGGCACCGTCGTCAAAGACCCCCAGATCCGCTACGCCGGCGCCGCCCAGGTCCCCGTCACCGACGTCCGGGTCGTCGTGAACCGCGTCTGGAAGTCGCCCAAGGGAGAAAAGCGGGAGGATGCGGTCTTCATCGACGTCGTCGCCTGGGCGCGCAGCGCCGAGACCTGCGTCCAGTACCTGAAGAAAGGCCGGATGATCGGCGTCGAGGGACGGCTCACGATGGACGAGTGGACGGCGCCCGACGGCAAGAAGAACTCCCGGATCCGGATCACGTCCGACCGGATCATCTTCCTCCCGCAGGGCGAAGGACGCGGCCAGGCGGCGCCGGAGCCGGATGGGTCCGAACTGGAGGAGATGCCGGCCTCGATCCCCGCCTGACGGGGCGCCGAGGGGCCCCGCGGGGAGGTTCCCCCCGCCCGGACCCGCGCGCACCGGCCGCATGACCCCGGGCCTCCGGCTCGGAACGGGCCAGCCACCCGATTCCAGCCGGGCGTTCACCGTCCGCGGAGCGACCGCTCTCCCCGAGACGACCCTGTTCCCAGATTCCCGCCAGGCCCGGGCCGAGACACCGGGTCCCGGGGAGCTCCGGCACGCCGTGCGGGACGGCGCGCCGCCTCTCCGGGACCTCTCTTCCAACTCCCGCACTCCCCCCCACACAAACCATGATCACTCACGCCCGCCAGGGCCTCTGGCCCGCCGCCGACTGCGACCTCTCCGTGCTGGCCCACGTCCCCTGGCCCGTCGCGTTCGATGCCGTCTCCGATGCCCTCGCCCTCCATCGCCACGACCTCGCCGGACACCTCAAGGCCGCCGAGGAGCCCGCCGCCGCTGCCGCCGCCCTCCGCGAGATCGCCGACCTGACGCCGTTCGCACGGCTCCTCTCCCGGGGCGTGGTCCCGCCCCGCCTCGTCGCCCGGACCCTCGACCGCGCCATCTGGGCTCTCCGCCGCGCCATCCGGTTCCTGGAGTCCTGCGCGCCTCCGGCAGCCCTCGAGGATCCCGTTCTCGCCGACCGCCTTCTCGACCTCCTCCGGAAACTGAATTTCCTCCTCGACCTCCTCGAGAACGCCCGGCACCCCGTCTCCACCGCCGCGCGGAGGACCGCGTAGCCATGCTCGACATCGAAGCCGACTCCCGGGAACAGTCCTCGGGGATTCCCCGCCTCCTCGCCGACAAGCTCGGCTGCTCCGTGCGCGTCCGACCCCTGCCGGTCGGGGACTACACCGCCGGGCAGCTCGCCATCGAGCGCAAGACCGCCTCCGACCTCGCCCGCTCCATCGCCGACGGCCGCGCTTTCGACCAGGCCCGGCGGGTCACCTCCGCCTTCTCACGCGTCGTCCTCATCGTCGAGGGCCTCTTTCCCCCGCCAGCCTGCGACGGACACGAGGACGCCTACATCGCCGCCCTCGCCCAGCTCGCCCTGTCGTTCGGCATCCATGTCCTCCCGACCCGCTTCCCCCTCGACTCCGCCCTCCTCATCTCCCGGCTCGCCCAGGCCGAATTCGACCTCATCGCGTCCCCCGCCTCCCACCTCGACCCCCGCCGCCATCGCAAACCCAGACAAGCCACCGATCGCAGACTGTTCCTCTGCCAGGGATTCTTCGGCATCGGCCCCGAACGCGCCCGGAACCTCCTCCACTCCTTCGGCAGCCTCCGGTCGCTCTTCTGCGCCCCCGAAGACGCCTGGCGCGAAGTCCCCGGCGTCGGCCCGCGTCTCGCCAGACAGATGCGGGAACTGCTCGACGACGAAGCCCCCCTCGAACCGGCCGCAGAACGGAGCGCCGGGTGAACCCCGAACTCCCCCTCAGTCCCGCCCCATCATCCGCGCCAGCGTCACCACCAGCGGACTCCCCGCATGGTGCTGCTCCAGCCTCCCCCCCCACGCCGCCGCCTCGCCGGCATTCCCCTCCATCCACCAGCTCACCGCCATCTGGAAAATCGCCTCCGGCATCCGCGGGGACGCCTGAAGCGCCTCCAGATACCGCTCCCGCGCCTCCGCGAACTTCCCCGCCGCCATCGCGCACACCCCACGACCGACCAGCGCCGCCGCCGCGTCGCCCTCCACCCGCTGCGCTTCGCGAAAATGCCCCTCCGCCGCGACGGCGTCTCTGGCCCGAAGCGCCAGCCACCCCGCAGCGAGCGGCGGCGGCCGCACCGACGGATCGAGCTTCGCCGCCTCCCCCCAGACCTCCCGTGCGCCGTCGAAATCCCCGGCGCCGAACAGCGCCTGACCCTTGAGCGCGAACAGCTTCGCCGACGGCCGCGCCGACAGCGCCCTCTCCAGCCACCCCACCGCCTGGGGAGCATCCCCGCGCTCCATCAGGGGAATCAGGAGCCGTCCGAATTCGGCTTCCGCGGGCGGAAACGCGCCTCCGGCGAGCGACGACAGGAGGTGTTCCAGGGCGAGGTTCTCGACGATCGACGTCGCCCCGTACCCGTAGTGAAGGAGGGAACGGGTCGACGGAAGGTCGGCGGGGGGCCACGGAAGGCGCGCGAACCCGGCCAGGGCCGTGAGTGCGGGGGCCAGGTCGGCCATGTTGAGCGGCACATCGAGCGACTGGACGGCCGTCGTCCCCGCCGTCCAGGTCAGGACCCGCACGGTCGCCAGGTCGGGCGCAATTTCCCCCGCGACCCACCGTTCGACGCGCAACGCGCGGGTCAGTTCGGCGAGGGCGGGGGACTGGAGGTCGAGCGGATCCTCCACGACGTCCGCGCGTCGCCCCGTCCCTTTCTCGAACGGCGCCACATGCCGCGCCACGCCCGCCTCGAGGCGGGCGCCGGCGAGCGCGGCCGGGAGGGCGTGGGCGAGAGCCCGGGAGAGATCGTCCGGGGCATGGATCCGGAACGTGAGGAGCCCGATCCGGTGCTCCTCCTCCCCGAACGGCGACGCATGGTCGAGGTCCGTCCGCGGCGCGGGCAGCGGGATCCCCTCCGCCGCCGTCAGCGAGGTTTCGATCCGCCCCGGATCGCAGAGAAGCGCCCGGCGCCAGGCCGCGACCGCCCCAGGGACGTCCCCTTTCAGCGACCGGATCATCCCGAGGTTGTGATGAAAGTCCGCGTGGAGCGGCGACAGCTCCGTTCCTTCGCGCGCCACGGTCTCGGCCTCGTCCAGCCGATTGCTGCGGGCCAGGAGGCTGACGACATGGTTCCGGGCGGCGGGGAGAAGCGGGGCGCGGGCGAGAATGGCCTTCCAGGCCGCGAGCGATTCCTCCCCGCGGCCGGCCTGGTCGAGCGCCACGGCGAGTTCCTGCCGGGCGTCGAGGTGGCAGTCCTCGTCCTCCTCCGCCGCGTGGCGGTACGCCGCGATCGCTTCCTCCCACCGGGAGAGCCGCGCCTCGGCCCGGCCGAGGTCCCGCCAGAACGTGGGGGCGTCCGGGAAGAGTTCCGCGGCGCGGCGGAAGTGGCGGGCGGAGGTCTGGAGGTCGCCGGTGGCGGCGAGGGCGTGGGCGAGGTTGGAGTGGGCTCCGGCGAGGGTGGGGTCGATCTCCGTGGCGCGGGTCAGGACGCGGACGGCGTCGGCCGCGCGTCCTCCCTGGAGCAGGGCGGCGCCGTAGTTGACATGGAGGGCGGCGTCGGCGGGG